>JBDTGE010000098.1:0-5389 GCA_039937575.1 Jatrophihabitantaceae bacterium | reverse complement strand
TCTTGTCCTTGGCGAAGCGGACGTCGCGATAGGGCCGGAAGAACTTGGCGGCGCCGAACTCAGGCGTCAGTGCGGTCGCCAGTGCCTCTATCGGGGCGCGGACCGAGTCGTCGTACATCGACTTGTGCGCCGCCCACCAGGCCTTGGTGTTGTCCGCTTCCAGGTCCTCGTAGAAGTCCAGCGCGGCGAGGGGGATGCCGGCGAACGTCACGACTGCTCCAGCGAGGCGTGCAGACGGATCTCGCGCAGCTCGCCGGCCCCGGTGTCCAGCGCCCGCACCAGCCCGTCCGGGGCCCAACCGGCCGACAGGTAGAACTCGCGCGAGGTGGTGTCCTGCTCCGGGATCCAGACCAGGCCGCGCGTCATCCCGTCGCCGCGGACGTGGTCGACGACCGCGGCGAGCAGCCGCGATCCGTGTCCACGCCGCCCCCAGCGCGGCTCGACCAGCAGCGGGCTGATCTCGACGGTCGTGTCCGGTGCCGGATCCTCCGGCCGCAGCTCCTCGGCCGGGCCGACGGCCGCGAAGCCGACGGTCCACTCCTGCTCGAGCGCGACGAGCACGTGGTGACGCCGCGACGGGGGCTCGACGACGGCATCGCGCCACGCGGCCGCCGCGATGTCGTCGGCGAGCGCGTCGAGGATCGGGGCCGGCAGGATGCTCGCGTAGCCCGTTCGCCAGGTCTCGACCTGGATCCGGCCGATCTCGGCGGCGTCGTCGGGACGGGCGGCGCGCACGCTCACATCGGCCATATCACCGAGCGTAGTGAGCCCGGACCGATCCGTTACACCTCGGGCGTGGTCGCCTGGGCGTCGGACTCGGCGAACGCGGCCGCCTCGGCCCGCTCGGTGCGCCGCTTGCGCATGTGCAGCCCGACGTAGACGACGATCACGACGGCCAGGATCGCCAGCGGGGCCCAGGTCAGGGTCTGGCCGATGACGCCCAGGGCCGAGGCGAACCCGTACCCGAGCAGGACGCACCCCGGCGCCCAGATGATCCCGCCGAGGGCGTTCCACAGCAGGAAGGTGCGGTACCGCATGCCGCTCATGCCGGCCATCGAGGGCATCAGCGCCCGCAGTACCGCCGTGAGACGACCGAGGAAGACTGCCTTGCCACCGTGCCGGTGCAGGAAGCCGTCGACAGTGGCCCAGCGGTGCTCGCCGACCCAGTCGCCCAGCCGCGAGCGGCGCAGCGGCGGGCCGAACTTCTTGCCGAACTCGTACCCGACCGAGTCGCCCGCGATCGCGCACACGACCGCGATGACGATCATGGCCCAGAGGTTGAGGTGCCCGTACTTGGTGTTGCAGAACACGCCAGCTACCAGGAGCGCCGTCTCGCCCGGCACCACCATCCCGACCAGGATTGCCGCTTCGGCAAAGCAGAGGCCCCCGGCGATGACGTACAGCCACAGGCCGACCGAGTCGCCGATACTTCGCAGGACGCTTTCGAACATGTGGAAATACTGTCATGGCGCGACGGTCACGCGCTGTCGGCGGTGCGCCGTAGGGTGCGGCCATGAAGTCCCGATGACCGAGACGCCGCGCCTCTCGGCGGCGCAGGCCCGCCGGATCGCGCTGGCGGCCCAGGGCTTCGCCGACCCTCACCCGACCGGGCGGGTCGACGCACGCCACCTGCGAAAGGTGCTGGATCGAATCGGCGTGTTGCAACTCGACTCGGTCAATGTGTTCTGCCGCAGCCACTACATGCCGATGTTCTCCCGGCTGGGTCCGTACCCGCGCGAGCTGCTGGACACGCTGACGGGGCACACCGCCGGACCGATCCGTCGCGAGCTGTTCGAGTACTGGGCCCACGAGGCCTCGCTCGTCCCGGTCCGGACCCAGCCGCTCCTGCGCTGGCGGATGGACCGCGCGCACGCCGAGGCCTGGCCCGGCGTTCGACGCATCGCCCGCGAGAAGCCGACGTTGCTCGAAGACATCATCGCGCTGATCACCGAGCGCGGCCCGATCCGGTCGGGGCAGACAGGCGTCCCGCGTAAGGCAAAACGCTCGGGCGAGATGTGGAACTGGCACGACGGCAAGATCGCGTTGGAGTACCTGTTCTGGTCCGGCCACGTCACCGCCGCGCGCCGCATCAACTTCGAGCGGCTCTACGACCGGCCCGAGCGGGTGCTGCCACCCGAGGTGACGGCGACGCCGACTCCGTCGATCGCGGGCGCGCAGCGTGAGCTCATCCGGATCTCGGCCCGGGCCTACGGCGTGGCCACCGAGCCCGATCTGCGGGACTACTTCCGGCTCGCCCACGCCGACTCGAAGGCCCGCGTCGCCGAGCTGGTCGAGTCCGGCGAACTGGAGCCGGTGTCGGTCGACGGTTGGTCGGCGCCCGCGTATCTCTGGCCGGATACGCGTCGCCCGCGACGAGTTAGTGCGCGGGCGCTGCTGTCGCCGTTCGACTCGCTGATCTGGTACCGCGAGCGGACCGAGCGGCTGTTCAACTTCCGCTATCGCATCGAGATCTACACGCCGCCACCGAAACGGATCTTCGGCTACTACGTGCTGCCGTTCCTGCTCGGCGAGTCGCTCGTCGCGCGCGTCGATCTGAAGTCCGACCGCCAGGGGAGGGTGTTGCGCGTCCAGTCGGCGCACCTCGAGGACGGCTGCGATCCCTACGACGTCGCGAACGAGCTGGCCGAGGAGCTGGCGATCACCGCGCGCTGGTTGGGACTGGACGGCGTCCAGGTGATGCCGCACGGCGATCTCGCTCCGGACCTGGCCAAGGCAGTCGCCCGGTGTTAGCCCGACTGTGCAAGGTTGTCCGCGCTCACGCGGGGTGAACCTTGCACTATCAGCTCACGCGGCGCGGAAGACTCGGATGTCACCGCTCCCGGTGCGGGCACGGATCGTCAGCGGCTGGGCCTTGGACAGCGACGGGGCCGGCGTGTCCTCGATCGGCAGGTCCGAGGTCACCCGCCCGGACCCGGTGGTGACGTCCAGCCGGGCCGGGTAGCCGGCGGGCAGGCCGATGCTCATGTTGCCCGATCCGCTGCCCAGATCGACGTCGCCGCGGACCGACCCGAGGGTCGCGCCGCCTGATCCCGCGCGGGCGTGCACGGTGCCGCCGACCGACTCGGCCGTCAACTCGCCGCTGCCGCAGCCGGCGTTGAGCGATCCGCCGATCGTCCCGAACCGCGCCCGGCCCGACCCGGACCGCGACGTCACCGAACCCTCGACCCGCTCGGCCGAGCACGACCCGCTGCCGTAGCGGATGCGCAGGTCGCCGTCGACGTGTTCGACGCTGATGTCGGCGGCCCCGGTGGTGAGGTCGGCCCCGCCGCAGCGACCGCGGACAGAGATGTCAGCGGTGTAGGAGCTGGCCTTGATCGCGGTGCCGCTGGGCACGGTCACGGTGATGTCGATCGCGTCCCTGTCCCGGCGCCCGCCGAAGATGGGCAGGTCGAGGATGCCGCCCTGACGCGGGGTGGTGACTGACAGGGTCGGGCCAGTGAGCTCGACCACGGTGCGCTCGACGATGTCGGAGTCCTGACTGCGCGCCGTCAAGGTCACGACGGCCTCCGCGAGATCGTCCTGAGCCATCACGACAAGTGAACCGGTGCCGGTTCGGACCTGCAGGTTGATCGCCGCCGTCAGTGGAAAGGTTTGCGTGGTCATGCGTTTCTCCTTGTGGTGAAGGGCTTTCAGCCGTTGATCCAGCCGGTGATGTGATGTGCGTTGTTGTTGCGGCGACCGCCGGGGCCCGATTCGCGCCCGACCGGCCCGCGCCCGCCGGGACCGGCGAAGCCCGGCGGCGACGTCGGGGTCAGCGCGGTGCTCGCCGCGCGGACGAGCCAGGTGTTGACCGAGACGCCGTCGCGGCCCGCCGCCTGCTCCACGTCGGCCTTGAGCGACTCGGCCAGGCGAAGGGAGATCCGGGCGCTCGCGTCGCCGTCGTCCGTCCGCGTGGCGGCCGGCCCGGGTTCGCTGCTGACGACTTCGACGCGGACGGCGTCACCGTCCAGCCGGACCGACACCACGGGCGTGCCGGGGGCGTCGAGCAGGGCCGCGGTGATCTCGTCGGCCGCTTGGCTCAGGGCGGCCAGGATCGCCAGTCGGACGGCCGAGGCGGACGCCGTGCTGAGTGTGCCGGCGATCTGCTGGGTGCGCTCGTCGCCGAGCGCTGCGGTGGCCGTGAGCTGATCGTGCACTTGTCGTACGTAGTGGTCTAGATCCATGACGTCATGGTGACATCAATATGGCGTCAGTGCAACATCTTTGCGATGTCATGCGCTCCCGGGCGTTCGGTTCTGTCCGCTCGGTAGGGTGGCGGCGCCCATCGAGCCGCAACCTGTGGAGGACACCGTGCCCGGATCCGCGCCGCTGCGGGTGCGCCCGATCGCCTGGACCCAGTTCGTCGCGCCGGACGACGTCGCCTGGGACACCGACGCCGACGGCGGGCAGGCGCTGGCCGAGTTCGCCGGGCGGGCCTGCTACCAGTCGTGGTCCAAGCCGAACCCGACCACCGCGACCAACGCCGGCTACCTGCGGCACATCCTCGAGGTCGGGCACCTGTCGGTGCTCGAACACGGCACCGTGAGCTTCTACCTGACCGGAGTCTCGCGCTCGTTGACGCACGAGCTGATCCGGCACCGGCACTTCAGCTACTCCCAGCTCTCACAGCGCTTTGTGCCCGAGCGGGACGGCTCGATGGTCGAGCCCGACGTCATCGCCGGCGATCCCGAGCTGCACGCGCGATTCGTCGAGGCGGGCGAGGCGTCGATGCGCGCCTACGACGAGCTGCTGGCCGGGCTGGAGGCGAAGTTCGCGGGCACGGCGGACGCGACCCTGCGCCGCAAGCAGGCTCGCCAGGCGGCACGGTCGGTGCTGCCCAACGCGAGCGAGACCCGCATCGTCGTCACGGGCAACTACCGCGCGTGGCGGCACTTCGTCGGCATGCGCGCTTCCGAGCACGCCGACGTCGAGATACGCGTGCTGGCCATCGCCTGCCTGCGCGAACTCCAGCAGCTCGCGCCGAACGTCTTCGCCGACTTCGAGGTCACCGTGCTGCCCGACGGCACACAGATCGCGTCCAGCCCGTTCGTCACCGAGGGCTGAGCGGCGCGACGCGAGGTCAACTCGCTCGGGATCGTGGCTCGGACGCGGTATTTTCAGGGCATGCCCGTTGCCGCTGATCCCCGTCGCCCGTTCGGGCGCCTGCTCACCGCGATGGTGACCCCCTTCGACGTCAGTGGATCGCTCGACCTCGACCGGGCCGCGGAGCTGGCGACGCATCTGGTCGACGAGCTGGGCAACGACGGCCTGGTCATCAGCGGCACGACCGGCGAGTCGCCGACGACCACCGACGCCGAGAAGTCCGAGCTCGTGCGGGCGGTGGTCGATGCGGTCGGGGACCGCGCCCACGTCCTCACCGGCGTCGGCA
>JBDTGE010000097.1:0-4604 GCA_039937575.1 Jatrophihabitantaceae bacterium | reverse complement strand
CGATGACCTATCAGCCCGGGTCGACCGGCGTCCACACTCTCGGCGCCGAGGCCTGGGCCGAACGTAGCGGCGTCTGCCAGGACTACGCGCACCTAGTCGTCGGCGCGCTGCGGCACGTCGGCCTACCGGCGCGGTACGTGTCGGGCTACCTGCACCCGCAGAAGCAGCCGGTCCTGGGCGAGCCGGCCGTGGGCCAGAGCCACGCCTGGGTCGAGTGGTGGCTCGGCGAGTGGCTGCCGCACGACCCGACCAACAACGAGAACGTCACCGACCGGCACGTCATGATCGGGACCGGCCGCTCGTACCGGGATGTCCCGCCGATCAAGGGGATCGTAGCCGGCTCGCCGGTCCACACCGAGCTTGCGGTCGAGGTCGAGATCACCCGCTTGGCCTGACGGCGCAGGACAGGCTGCACCGTCGCTGGTAGGCACCGATGAGCAGCGCAGAGAACCGGGAGAGGGCAATGACTGAGGAACTGCGTCCACAAAAGCGCGGACGCAAGATCGCGATGACGACCGAGGAGCTCGATGCGTTCCTGGCCGAGCAGCGCACCTGCCGCGTCGCTACCACCGGCCGGGACGGCCCGCACGCGACGCCGCTCTGGTTCGGCTGGGACGGCACCGACCTCTGGCTCTACTCGATCACCCGGGCCCAGCGCTGGGCCGACCTGCTGCGGGACCCGCGCGTCGGCGTCGTGGTCGACGCCGGACGCGACTACATGCAGCTGCACGGCGTCGAGATCATGGGCACGGCCGAGGTGGTCGGCGACGTCCCCCGCACCGGCGGCCCGGACGCGGACCTGGCCACCATCGAGGGGATCTTCGGCACCAAGTACATGGCCGGTGACATGTTCCACGACGGGACGCACGCCTGGCTGCGCGTGCGACCGACCAAGATCGTCAGCTGGGACTTCCGCAAGCTGGTGAACAGCTGACCGGCTTGGCGAACAAGACGCGGCTGAAGCCGGGTTGCCTCGAGGTGGATCAGCCGAACTGGACGCCCTGGGCCAGCGGCAGTTCGGCGGAGTAGTTGACCGTGTTGGTCGCGCGGCGCATGTACGCCTTCCACGCGTCCGAGCCGGACTCGCGCCCGCCCCCGGTCTCCTTCTCGCCGCCGAACGCGCCGCCGATCTCGGCGCCGGACGGGCCGATGTTGACGTTGGCGATGCCGCAGTCCGAGCCGTCGGGCGAGGTGAACCGCTCGGCCTCCCGGACGTTCAGGGTGAAGATCGACGACGACAGGCCCTGCGGTACGTCGTTGTGCATCGCGAGCGCCTCCTCGAAGTCGTCGAGGGAAGCTTGCGACCCGAGCTCGGACCCGTACGTCATGACGTAGAGGATCGGCGCGAACGTCTCGGCCCGGACGATCTCGCTCTGCGTGGGCATGCGCACGAGCGCCGGCTGCACGTAGTACGCGTCGGGCGCCTCATCGATCAGGACGCGGGTGCCACCGGCGATCAGCTCGCCGCCGTTGGCCTGCGCCTTCTCCAGCGCACCGGCGTAGCCCTCGTAGGACGCCTGGTCGACGAGCGGACCGACCAGGGTGCCTTCAGCCAGCGGTGAGCCGATCGGCAGCGTCTCGTACGCGGCCTTGAGCCGGGCCACCAGGTCGTCGGCGATCGACTCGTGGACGATCACGCGGCGCAGGCTGGTGCAGCGCTGACCGGCGGTACCTGCAGCCGAGAACACGATGCCGCGAACGGTCAGGTCGAGGTCGGCCGACGGCGCGACGATCGCAGCGTTGTTGCCACCGAGTTCGAGCAGCAGCTTGCCGAAGCGGGCGGCCACGCGGGGTGCGACGGCCTTACCCATCCGGGTCGAGCCGGTGGCGCTGATCAGGGCGACGCGCGGGTCGTCCACGAGCGCCTCGCCGACGTCCGGGCCACCGAGCACCAGCGCGGCGATGGCCTCGGGCGCACCGACGCGGCGGGCGGCCTCGGCCAGCAGGGCCTGGCAGGCGATGGCGGTGAGCAGCGTCTTCTCCGACGGCTTCCACACCACCGCGTCGCCGCAGACGAACGCGAGCGCGGAGTTCCAGGACCACACGGCGACCGGGAAGTTGAAGGCGCTGATGACGCCGATGACGCCGAGCGGGTGCCACTGCTCCATCATCCGGTGGCCGGGACGCTCGGAGGCGATGGTCAGGCCGAAGAGCTGGCGGGACAGGCCGACGGCCAGATCGCAGATGTCGATCATCTCCTGGACCTCGCCCAGCCCTTCGGAGCGGATCTTGCCGGCCTCGATGGACACGAGCGCGCCGAGGTCGCCCTTGTGCTCGCGCAGCAGCTCGCCGAGCTCGCGGACCAGCTGACCGCGGACCGGGCCGGGCACGGTGCGCCAGGTCTTGAACGCGTCCTGGGCGTTGCCGATGATGGTGGCCACCTCGTCGGCGGTGTGCGCGTGCACGCCGGCCAGCGCACCACCGGTGATGGGGGAGCGGGCGATCAGCCCTCCGTCGTGCGGCAGATCGGGGACGCCGAGGCGCGAAAGGATCGCGGCCGTCTCGATGACGAGGTCCTCATGGGTGGGGACAGAC
This sequence comes from Jatrophihabitantaceae bacterium, assembly GCA_039937575.1. GTDB lineage: Bacteria > Actinomycetota > Actinomycetes > Mycobacteriales > Jatrophihabitantaceae > JBDTGE01. The sequence continues at coordinate 2,069 of JBDTGE010000097.1, read as the reverse complement.
ATGCTGAACTCCGCTCTTGGCTCGGCGCCGGCGAGATCGTCAACGCTTACGGCTAGTCAGTGTATGCCGTAAGCTCAGCTTATGGCCAATGGCGACGCTCAGGCGCTGGACGTGGGGCGGCTGCGGCTGCTGCGCGAGGTGAGTCTGCGCGGGTCCATCGCCGGCGCGGCCCGCTCGCTCGGCCTGACCTCGTCCGCCGTGTCGCAGCAGCTCGCGGTCCTCGAACGCGAGGCCGGGACGGCTCTGGTCGACCGGTCCCCGCGCGGTGTCGTGCTCACCGGGGCCGGGCACGCGCTGGCCGCGCGCGCGGGCGAGGTGCTGGACGTGCTGGCGTCCGCGCGGGCCGACCTGGACCGCATCGCCGGCTCGCTCAGCGGCCCGGTCTCGATGGCGGCGGTGGCCAGCGCCGCCGCGACGTTCGTGTCCGCGGCCGTCGGCGAGCTGCGTGCGACCCATCCCGGGATCGCGGTGTCGGTCGCGGCCGCCGAGCCGTCGCGCGCGCTCGAGCGGCTCGTCGCGGGCGATGTCGAGCTGGCCGTGGTCGACGAGTACGACTACGTCCCGCTGGCGCTACCGGACTTCGTGCTCGCGCGCGAGCTGTGTGCCGAGCCGCTGGTCGCGGTCGTTCCGGTCGGGTGGAGCGGTCGACGGTCGGTCTCGCTGGCCGAGCTGGACGGCGCGGACTGGGTCATGCCACCGGACGATGCCGCGTGCGGGCTGGCCGTCCGTTCCGCGTGCCGGGCCGCGGGGTTCGAGCCTCGTGTGCGATGGGAGACCGACGACATGCTCCTGCTCGCCCGTGCGGTCGCGGCGGGCCACGGTGTGGCGGCGCTGCCGCGCCTGTCCGTCGCCGAGTCCGTCGCCGGCGTCGAGGTCCGCGCACTGCGTGAACCCAAGCTGACGCGCCGGCTGAGCGTCGTCGCGCGCGCGTCCGCCCTGCACCGTCCGGTCGTCGCCGCGGTGATCGACGCCCTGGCCCGCGCCGCCCGATGACCCGTTCGGCTACGTGATCGAGACCCATCGTCTCGGTGCGAACGAGGAAAATGACGCGACCGGAGCTACCCGCGTCCTGATCTTGGCCGCCTAGCACGGCTGGTCGCCGGGTCGGCGGAGGGGGTGGCTGCGTGCCGGAGTTGCCGCGTAGCAGGATCACCGCTTGACGAATGGGAACGACACGCGTGTAATTCCATACGTGTCGTGCCGGCCAAGTACAAGACTCCAGGAGGATGCCGTGACGGACCTGTCGAGCAACCTAAGCGACGCCGACCTGTCCGACCTCTTCGGCCTGCCCGAAGAGGCCAGCTGGCAGGAGCGCGCGCTGTGCGCCCAGACCGACCCCGAGGCCTTCTTCCCGGAGAAGGGCGGCTCGACCCGGGAGGCCAAGAAGATCTGCACCGGGTGCGAGGTCCGCGGCGAGTGCCTGGAGTACGCCCTGCAGAAGGACGAGCGGTTCGGCATCTGGGGCGGCCTGTCCGAGCGTGAGCGTCGTCGCCTCAAGCGCCGAGCGGTCTAGGGCTCGACGCGAACCCTGCGTCAGTCGCCTTCCAGCTCGTCCAGGTCCCGACCCAGCAGGTCGGACACCAGCTCAGCCACGACCATGAACACCAGGTCCCCGCGATCCTCCAGCTCACCGGCCCGAGCCTCGATCGGCCGCCGGTAGACGACCACCATCGGCCCGGGCACCTCCGGGACGCCCTCGCGATAGAGCCGTCCGAGCGGAACGCCGCGATCGGCGACCACATCCGACTCGAACGCGGCCGCTCCCAGCAGCAACGGCGGTACCTCCTCGACTGCGAACTCGACGCCGGCCAGCTCCGAGGCCCAGTGGGCTTCCAGCTCGTCGACGGCGTCCAGGATCAGGTCGTCGAACTCCTCACTGCGAGTGCGGGCAAGTGGCACGGCCCGTGGCGCGATCGGCCCGCGCATGCCTCGGCCCCGGCGTTCGCGTCGGGGCGCCCGCCGCGCAGGCGTCGTCGAAGTCGCTTTGCGCTGCACAACCGCAGCCTAAGCCCGTTCGGGCGGCTCGCGTCCTCTAGTTCCCGGCGATACCCCCGCAGCCACACCAGGGT
>JBDTGE010000096.1:0-5780 GCA_039937575.1 Jatrophihabitantaceae bacterium | reverse complement strand
ATCACTCGGACCGCCGTCGTCTTTCCCGAACCGTTCGCGCCCAGGAAGCCGTAGATGTCACCGGCTCGCACATCAAGATCGATCCCGTCGACGGCCAGCGTGGAGCCGAATCGCTTGCTCAGCTGGTGCGTGCGGATCACCGGCTGAACCCGAAACCGGGCACCGCCGGCAACTGGGCGCCGGCCGTCCTCAGCGTCGCCGTCGTGACGGTGCCGGCCAGCAGCCACCGGCCGTCGCCGTCCGTGGCCGGTCCGAGCAGCAGCTCGAGCGGTCCCACTCCGAACGTGAGCCCGGTCGGTCGATCCACGACGCCCACCACGTTCGACAGTTGCGCGGCCAGACTGTCCGCGACGCGTCCGGGCAGCGGCACCGCCACCATGATCGTCACGCCCTGCCCGTACACCCCGACCGGCCCCGAACCCAGGTCCGGCCGACCGGGCAGGCCGGCCAGGCGCGCGGGTGCCTGACCCTGGCCGAAGCGCTCGATCGCCGACACCAGGTCCGGCGCGTCGTCGGAGCTGAGGTGCACGCCCGCCGCGGGATCGAAGGCGGTGACCGACGCGGCCGGGGTTGCGGTCGACACGTCGAGCAGCGACGTCCGCAGTACCGGCGTACCGCTACTGCGGCCGAACACCTTTACCTGTAAGGGCAATCCGGACGACGGCAGCGCCCAGACGTCAACATGGGCGATGGTCGAGCGCGGGTCGTTCGTGGTCAGTCGCAGGCCCGCGGCGTCCCGCCCGGCGATGCGCACGTCGCCCAGTCGCGTCAACTGCGCCGACGTCGCCTGTGCCAGCAGGCGCCGAGCCAGCATCGGCGGCACGAGGTCATCAGCGCGCGGCAGCCGCACGAACGGCACCGCGCCGCTCAAGGGGGCGAGCGGGGCGGCCACGTGGGTCGCCGTGTTCGACTCGTAGTCGAACGTCCAGTCGCCGGTGGCGTCGTGGTGCAGGTCGCTCTCCCCCACCGGCCCGATCGTGTCGACGCGGTAGTCGGCACTGCCCCGCCACCACACCCGCAGATCGCTCGTCCCGCCGAACAGGTCGTTCAGCGAACCGAAGCGGTCGGCGGTGACCGGGAGGGCCAGGGACCCGGTCGCTTCGGCGTAGCCGGAGAAGTCGACCGAGGCCGAGTTACGGATTCGGGTGAGCAGTTCGGCGGCCGAGATCGAGCTGTGCCCGGCCGGGAGCCGCGCGAGAGCTGCCGGCATCAGGGCCAGCACCGCGACGCCGACCCCGACGATCGCCCAGCGCCACTGCGACCTCATGCTTCACCGTACGTCGGGTGAGCGGCGGTGGTTCATTACGAATCCAGTACCGAGGGCGAACGCTCAGCCTTCGGCCGGCCGCGCGCGCAGATCGCGCCGCAGCTCCTGCGGCAGGGCAAAGCTCAAGCGTTCCTCGGTGTGGGTGACCTCCTGCAGGTCGCCGTAGCCCCGTTCGGCCAGCCAGACGCTCACCTCGTCGACCAGGATCTCGGGCACCGAGGCGCCGGACGACAGCCCGATCGAGGTGACCCCGTCCAGCCAAGCCTCATCGACGCCCGCCGCGTTCTCGACCAGGTGCGCGGTCCGGGCGCCGGCCGCGAGCGCGACCTCGACCATGCGCACCGAGTTGGACGAGTTCGTCGAGCCGACTACCAGGAACAGCTCGACCTGGGGCGCGATCGTCTTGACCGCGGCCTGCCGGTTCTGCGTCGCGTAACAGATGTCGTCGGACGGCGGCGACTGCAGCAGCGGGAACTTCGCGCGCAGCGCGGCCACCGTCTCGAGCGTCTCGTCGACCGAGAGCGTGGTCTGGGACAGCCAGACGACCTTCTGCGGATCGCGGACCGTCACCCGGTCGACGTCGCCGGGTCCGTCGACCAGCGTGATGTTCTCCGGCGCCTCGCCGCTGGTGCCGACGACCTCCTCGTGGCCCTCGTGACCGATAAGCAGGATGTCGTAGTCGTCGTTCGCGAAGCGCCGCGCCTCGTGATGGACCTTGGTGACCAGCGGGCAGGTGGCGTCGATGGTCTTGAGGTTCCGCCGGGCCGCCTGCTCGTGGACCTCGGGCGCGACGCCGTGCGCCGAGAACACGACGAGCGCACCCTCGGGCACCTCGTCATTCTCCTCGACGAAGATCGCGCCGCGAGCCTCGAGCGACTGCACCACGTGCAGGTTGTGCACGATCTGCTTGCGGACGTACACCGGCGCTCCGTAGTGCTCGAGCGCGTGCTCGACGGTCTGGACCGCCCGGTCGACTCCCGCGCAGTAGCCCCGTGGCTTGGCCAGCAGCACGCGCCCGCGCGGTGGGTTCGGCTGTGTGGAGGTCATGGATCCCATGGTACGGATCGCCCCGATGAGGCAGGCTTAGCTCATGCCGCAACTGCCGTCCCCGATCCGCGCCGCCCTCGGTCTCGCCGCCGAAGCCGCCGAGCAGGCTCGCCACCTGCCGGACAAGGCGATCGAACTGCCCATGCTGGCGGTCAGCACGGCACTGCAGCTCTCGCTGCGGGCCCAGCAGCGGTACGCGCTGCTCGCGGCCAAGGGTGATGACATCCTGAACCACCGCGAGCCGACCGACGAGCCGCCGCCGTGGGCCACCTTCGACGCGCCGATCGACGACGTGCCGATCGACGACGAGCCGGCCGTCAAGCCGGGCAAGGCCGTGAACCGTCCGCGCAACGGCACGCCGTCCCGCTTCGACGCGATCGGCGACGAGTAGCCCGTGCCGGCGGGAAGGCCGACCGCCGAGTCCCCCTGGCCGGTCCGCGTCGTCGCGCAGCGGATCGGCGAGTGGGTCGCCCGGCTCGGCGAGGTGTGGGTGGACGGTCAGATCGCGCAGTTGACCCGCCGGCCCGGCCTGCCCACCCAGTTCCTGACGCTGCGTGATCCGGACGCGAACATCTCGCTCTCGGTGACCTGCCCGCGCAACGTCCTGGGCCCGGACATCGGCGAGGGCTCGCGCGTGATCGTGCGCGCGCGCCCGGACTTCTGGATCGAACGCGGCACGCTGAGCCTGCGGGCCAGCGAGATCCGCCAGGTCGGGCTGGGCGAGCTGCTGGCCCGGCTGGAGCAGCTGCGCAAACTCCTCGCCGCCGAAGGGCTGTTCGCGACCGATCGCAAGCGCGTACTGCCGTTCCTGCCGCGCCGGATCGGGCTGATCACCGGCCGGGCGAGCGCGGCCGAGCGGGACGTCGTCGAGAATGCGCGCCGCCGCCTGCCGCACGTCCAGTTCACGATCGAGAACGTGGCCACGCAAGGTGCGACCGCGGTGACCGACCTCGTCAAGGCGCTCGAGCGGCTGGACGCCGATCCGGAGGTCGACGTGATCGTGATCGCCCGGGGCGGGGGCAGCGTGGAGGACCTGCTGCCGTTCAGCAACGAGACGTTGATCCGCGCCGTGTTCGCGGCCCGCACCCCCGTCGTCAGCGCGATCGGACACGAGAGCGACGTCCCGCTGCTCGATCATGTGGCCGACCTCGCGGTCTCGACGCCGACCGATGCGGCCAAGCGGATCGTTCCCGATCTGCTCGATGAGCAGCGCCGGGTCGCCGACCTGCGTCAGCGCGCCCGCGACTGCGTGCACCGCCGGCTCGATCGGGAGGCCGAGCTGATGGCCGGCCTGCCCGAGCGCCTGCGCGCCGCCGTCCGAACTCGCATCGAGCACGACAGCACCGAGACGGACCAGCTGCGCAAGCAGGCCCGCCGACGCCTGCGCGGTCTGCTCGACGCGGCCGCGGGTGACCTCGGGCACGTCCGCGCGCGCGTCCGGTCACTGTCCCCGCAGGCCACCCTGGACCGTGGTTACGCCGTGGTGCGCCGGCCGGACGGCACGGTCGTCCGGGACGCCGCCGAAGGGTCGGGGCCGCTGCGGATCCGCGTCGCGCATGGCGAGTTCGACGCCGTAGGGTCGGCGCAATGACCGAGATCTCCTACGAGGCAGCGCGGGCCGAGCTGCGCGATGTGGTCGCGAAGTTGGAGGGCGGCGGGCAGTCACTCGAGCAGTCGCTCGCCCTGTGGGAACGCGGCGAGCAACTGGCCGACATCTGCCAGCACTGGTTGGACGGCGCCACCACCCGGCTCGACGACGCGATCGCCCACCACGACGACGCCGAGTAGCCCGGTCAGGGTCGCGCACCGCTCACAGTCCCGCAGCGTCCGGTTCGGGCCGCCGCGCGTACAGCACCGCGATCGTGACGAGCAGCAGCAGCGCCCCGACCACCCCGGCCGCGGTCAGCCGCTCGTGCAGGAAGACCGCCGCGAGAACGGTCGCGGCCAGCGGCTCCAGCAGCGTCAGGACACCGGCTACCTCCGAGGACACCGACCGCAACCCGTTGTAGAACAGCCAGTACGCGAGAACGGTCGAGGCCAGCCCGATGTAGATCAGCCACCCGTTCGCGATCGCGTCCGACGGTACGGCCATCCCGAGCGGCAGCGCGATCGGCAGCAGGACCACCGCGCCGACGGCAGTCGTCGCGGCCGTGAGCAGCAAGGGCTCACCGTCGGCGACCAACCGGCGATTGAGCACGGTGGTCGCCGCGTACCCGAGCCCGGAGCCGAGCGAGGCGAGGATCCCGACGACCGGATGCGGGGCGGTGGCGGTCGACGACCCGCTGGCCAGTGCCACCAGGGCCAGGCCACCGATCGCGCAGGCCAGCGTCGCCAAGGACGCCGGGCCGGGCCAGCGGCGGTTGCGGACGGCCGAGGCGGCGGCGATCGCCACCGGGGCGACGGCCAGGCTGACCAGGGTCGAGACACTGACCCCGACGTCCTCGACGCCGATGAAGTACAGCGCCTGGTACGCGCCGAGGCCGGCGCCGGACAGCACGAGGCGCCAACGGTGTCGCTGCCACGACGCCCTGAGCCGACGCGCGGCCGAGCCACGGAAGACCAGCGCCAGCGCGGCCGCGGCGATGAGCAGCCGGTAGCACCCGATGGGGACGGCGCTCAGGCCCGAGCGGTCGTGGATGATCCGGACGGCGACGCCCGTGGTGCCCCACAGGAGGGCACCGCCGCTGACGGCGAACAGCCCCGAACGTGAGCGGAGATGCGTCGAGGCAGGCACTCCGATCAGGAGCGCGGTGGCGCAAGGATGGTGCAGCAGCAGGACACAGGCCGAACCTAGTGGTGGCCAGCATCGCTCGGCGAGCCGATAACCGCCCTTCTGGAAGGATGGGACCTACACCGCCCGTGCCGAGAGGAAGACCGCCATGCCCGACGGAACCCCCGACACCACCAGCCACATCCCGGACGAACTCGCCGTCGCCAAGCAGGCGCCGGACCGCAACCTCGCACTCGAACTCGTCCGGGTCACCGAGGCCGCGGCGATGGCGGCCGGCCGGTGGGTCGGGCGCGGCGACAAGAACGGCGGCGACGGTTCGGCCGTCGATGCGATGCGCGCCCTGATCGGCACGGTCTCGATGCGCGGCGTCGTCGTCATCGGCGAGGGCGAGAAGGACGAGGCCCCGATGCTGTTCAACGGCGAGGAGGTGGGCGACGGCACCGGTGCGTTGTGCGACGTCGCGGTCGACCCGATCGACGGCACCACCTTGATGGCCAAGGGAATGCCCGGCGCCATTGCGGTCATCGCGGTGTCCGAGCGGGGCACCATGTTCGACCCGTCCGCGGTGTTCTACATGGACAAGATCGCCGCCGGCCCCGAGTGCGCCGACGTCATCGACATCACCGCACCCGTCGCGGAGGACATCCGTCGTGTCGCCAAGGCCAAGCACGGCCACGCCGAGGAGGTCACCGTCTGCATTCTGGACCGCCCGCGGCACGCCCAGCTGGTCAAGGA
>JBDTGE010000095.1:0-11850 GCA_039937575.1 Jatrophihabitantaceae bacterium | reverse complement strand
CCGGGCGGGCGTCGGATCCGCGCGCCGGCGGGTACGAGCACATCGATCGGCGCTCGTTCCCACCCGGTGAGGCCGAGCTCGGACGCTGCGGTGAAGGCGGTCAGCACGGCCCGGGGCCCGCAGTTGAGCAGGGCAATCAGCTGTCGCTCCTGAGTAGTCAACGGACCGTTGTGCAGCACGACGCCGCGCCCGATTCGCTGCCAGCGATGCGCGGCGAGCTGGCTACGGATCTCGCCCGGCGTCCAGTCCGACCGCCGCAGATCGGCAGGCGACAGGACCGTGTCGAGCGCGTACCCGCGCTGGACCGTGTCGAGCGCGTCCCCGCGCGAGTCCGGGATCGAGCGCGCTGCGCTACGGGTGAGCATGTCGCCAGCATTGACTGGATCGAGCAGCGACGTGTCCCGGCGCCGGGGGCTGTGGACGACGCGGGGACCTGTGGACGACCGCCTCGTGGCGATCTTGTTGCCGATGAGTGGGCCGGGCCACCCATCCGCAACAAGATCAAATGTTTACCGCGGATCTTGTTGCGCGGACGCTGTCCACGCCGCTCAACTGCAACAAGATCCGACTTCAGGTCCCAGCTGGACGAACTCCACGCGGTTTCCGAACGGGTCGAACGCGTGAAATCGGTGGACGCCGGGAATCTCCGACGGATCGGGGATCACGCGGTCACAGCCGGCCGCTCCGAGCCGCTCGAGCAGCTCGCTCAGATCATCGACGCGGAACGCGGGATGGGCCTTGCGAGCCGGCACGAACGGATCTTCCACGCCGAGATGGAGTACCGCTGACCCAGCCGTGAACCAGCAGCCGCCACGGACCGCGAGCGCCGGCGACTTGACGAGCTCGGTCAGGCCGAGCAGATCGCCGTAGAACCCGCGAGCGGAGGCTTCGCCGTTCGCGGGGATCGCTACCTGGACGTGGTCAAAGCCGTTGATGGTCATCGTGCGCTCCTTCCGATCTTGGTGCGAATTGGTGGCTGGCCCCGGTGGTGCAACGTGTCGCGGGCGTGGATCTTGTTGCCGATGAGTGGGCCGGGCCACCGAATCGCAACAAGATCCAATAACGACTGCGGATCTTGGTGCAGGCCGGAGGGTGGGGCGGCGGAGACGCAACAAGATCCGCGGTGCAGTAGGGGCTCGGTGCAGTAGGGGCTCGGTGCAGTTCGCCCACAAGGCTCGACGCTGTCACGTCTTGCGGGCGACGGCGAAGATGCGGCGGAACGGGAAGAGGGTGCCGTGTTCGGCCGTCGGATACGCCGTCCGCAGTGCCGCCGCGTACTCGGCCTCGAACGCGGCGCCCGCCGGTCCGGTCGCGCCGCCCACCGCCACCGTCTGATCGGCCAGCGCGGCCAGAACCGGACGCAGCCCGGTGCCGCGTACCCACTGCAGCACCGGGTCGGCGCCCGGCAGCCGGTGCAGGTAGGTCGTCTCCCACGCGTCGACGTACAGCCCGGCGTCGAGCAGCAGCGCGGCGTACGACGCGGGCGATCCGACCGCGTCCTCGTGCCGCAGCACAGAGCCGATGAGGGGCGCCCAGCGAGCGGACTCGGCCAGCGAGCGCATCAGCGTGTGCGACGGCGACTGGAAGTTGCCCGGCACCTGGATCGCGAGCCAGCCGCCCGCCGGCAACGCCGCCGCCCAGGAACGCAGCAGTTCGACGTGCGTGGGCACCCACTGCAGCGTCGCGTTCGACACGAGCACGTCGCAGTCCGGCGGCATCTCCCACGAGCGCACGTCGCCGACGCCGAACGCGACGCCGTCCACGGTTCGGCTCGCCCGCTCGATCATCTCGGCCGAGGAGTCGACGCCCTCCACGAGCGCGGACGGCCAGCGGGCGGCGAGCAGCGCGGTCAGGTTCCCGGGGCCGCAGCCGAGGTCGACAACCCGGCGGGGGGCCACGGCCCCGACCCGGTTCAGCAGGTCGAGGAACGGCCGGCCGCGCTCGTCCGCGTACTGCGAGTACTGAGCGGGGTCCCATCGCATGGCGCGCCTCATTTCTCTCGGCGTCAAGCAATATATCTTGAAGTCAAGAGATATGGCAGGATGGACCGATGATCGACGAGGTGGACGAGATCGTCGAGGCCTGGCTGCACGAACGTCCGGACCTCGACGTCGAACCGCTGCACGTCCTGTCCCGGGTGGCGCGTCTGGCGGTCGTCCTGGACGAACGTCGCGCCAACGCCTTCGTCGAGCACGGGCTGCAGGGCCACGAGTTCGACGTGCTCTCGGTGCTGCGGCGCGCGGGGGAACCGTTCGAGCTCACCGCCGGCGAGCTGGCGGCCCGTACCCACGTCACGTCCGGCACGATGACCAGCCGCCTGGACCGCCTGGGCCGCCGCGGCTTCGTGTCCCGCCACACCGACCCCGCCGACGGCCGGCTGGTCCGGGTCCGCCTGACCGCGGCCGGACGCCGGCGGGTGGACGACGCCTTCGCCGCGCTGCTGGCCAGCGAACGCGAACTGCTCGACGCCCTCGACCGACGCCGGCTGGGCGAGCTCGCCGACGCGTTGCGCACCCTGTTGCTCGCCGCTGACGAATGACGCTGACGAATGACGCTGACGAATGACGCCGACGAATGACGCCGACGTCACGCGCCGGCGTGACGCTTGGCCTGACGCGGCCGGCCGCGGCGTCATACGGTTCAGACAGCCCCCACAGCTAGGCTGAACCGCAGCCGAGCACGTGAAGGGGATCTGAGCATCAGCGACAGCAACGCCGCGAAGGCAGCGGCTCCCGCGCCGCCGCCGGGAGTCTCGGTCACGGCTGCGATCCGCGGGGTCATGCGGGTGCGCGCGTTCCGGCGGCTCTGGTACACAACGGCCCTGTCCAGCCTGGGTGACTGGCTGGGACTGCTCGCCACGACCGCGCTCGCCACGTCGCTGGCCCACGGCTACCAGGCGCAGAACTACGCGCTCGGCGGGGTGCTCGTGGTCAAGCTGCTGCCGGCGATCGTCCTCGGACCGCTGGCCGGCGCGTTCGCCGACCGGTTCGACCGGCGCACCACCATGATCGTCTCGGACGCGGTGCGGTTCGTGCTGTTCCTGTCGATCCCGCTGGCCCACCTGATCGTCTCCCGCGACCAGGTGTTGGCCTGGCTGCTGATCGCCAGCTTCCTGATCGAGTGCGTCAGCCTGTTCTGGATGCCGGCCAAGGACGCCTCGGTGCCGAACCTGGTCCGGCGCGACCAGATCGAGTCGGCCAACCAGCTCAGCCTGATCACCACCTACGGCATCACCCCCGTGTTCGGCGCGGCGCTGTTCTCGGTGCTGTCGCTCATCACCACCGTGCTGGCCCGGCACCTGGACTTCTTCAAGGCGCAGCCGGTCAATCTGGCGCTCTACATCAACGCGGCCACCTTCCTGTTCGGCGCGATCATCGTGCTGTTCATCCCGGAGATCGGGGGGCGCCGCGAGGGCCGCAGCCCCGACGAGCCGGACGGTCTGTTCCACCTGATGCGTGAGGGCCTGGCGTTCATCCACTCCTCGCGCCTGGTCGGCGGGCTGATCATCGGGTTGGTCGGCGCGTTCGCCGCCGGCGGCGCGGTCATCGGCGCGGGCAAGATCTTCGTTACCAGCCTCGGCGGCGGGAACGCGGCGTACGGCGTGTTGTTCGGCTCGGTGTTCGTCGGGCTCGGCTCCGGCATGGCGTTCGGTCCGCGCATCGCTCGCGAGCTGTCGCGGCGACGACTGTTCGGACTGGCGATCATCTTTGCCGCGGTGTGCCTCATCCTGACTGCGGTCATGCCGCAGGTTGTGCTGGCGATGATCTTCGTGATCGGTCTTGGCTTCGGCGCGGGCGTCGCGTATCTGGCCGGCATGACGCTGCTGGGGACCGACGTCGGTGACGAGATGCGCGGCCGCGTGTTCGCGATGTTGCAGTCGCTGATCCGGGTCGTGCTCATCATGGCGCTGGCGGTGGTGCCGTTCGCCGTCGCGCAGGTCGGCCGGCGGACGTTCCACTTCGGCTCGGTCGCGTACGTCGTCGACGGCACGCGCATCGTGCTGATCGTCGGGGGCCTGCTCGCCCTGCTGGCCGGTGTGTTCGCGTACCGCAAGCTGGACGAGCGCGAGCAGGTCCCGGTGTGGAAGGACTTCAGTTCGGCGCTGCGGGGGGACTCCTCCGGACGGCGCCGGCTGCGCACCGGCGGGGTGTTCGTCGCGTTCGAGGGCGGCGAAGGCTCGGGCAAGTCGACCCAGGTCGACCTGCTCGCCGGATGGTTGAGGGAGCACGGGCATCCGGCCGTCACCACGCACGAGCCCGGCGCGACCGAGGTGGGTACCGAGATCCGGCGGCTGCTGCTGCATGACGCCGAGCCGCTGACGCCCCGGGCCGAGGCCCTGCTGTTCGCCGCCGACCGGGCCCACCACGTCGACACCGTGATCCGGCCCGCCCTCGACGCCGGGAAGGTAGTGATCACCGACCGGTACATCGACTCCTCCCTCGCCTACCAGGGGGTCGGCCGCAAGTTGCCGATCGAGGAGGTGCGCCGCATCTCGCGCTGGGCGACCGACGGACTCGACGCCGACCTGACCGTCCTGCTCGACCTCCCCTCGGAGTTCGGTCTGGCCCGCATGCGGGTCCGCGGCGAGGCCGACAAGCTCGAGGCCGAGTCGATCCAGTTCCATGAGCGGGTGCGTGAGGCGTTCCGCATGCTGGCCGAGTCCGATCCGCGCCGGTACCTGGTCGTCGATGCCACTCAGCCGCCGCACGCGGTCGCCGAGCGAGTGCGCGCCGCCGTCGACATCCTGTTGGCTCCGCGCCGATCGCTGCTGCACCCGTCGCACTCGAAAGCCCCGACCGCGTCCGCTCCGGAGCTCGAGCCGAACTCGACGAAGGAGCCGATCGGTCCGTCGAGCGGCCCGAACGCAGCGAGCGGTCCGGCGGAGATTCGATGAGAAGCGGAAGCGCTAACCGGCGCCTGGCAGGCCAAGCCGGCCGACGCGACGAGGTCCGATGAGCCTGTGGGACGACCTGGTCGGGCAGGACGAGGCGGTCCAGATACTCCGCTCGGCGGCGCGAGCGTCCGACGACCTCATTGCCGGCCGCACCGTGGCCTCGGGATCGATCACGCACGCCTGGCTGTTCACCGGCCCGGCCGGCTCCGGGCGCTCGATCGCGGCGCGGGCCTACGCGGCGGCACTGCAGTGCGAGCGGGTCGAGGACCCGGGGTGCGGTCAGTGCGCGGCCTGCCACACCGTCCTTACCCGCAGCCACCCCGACGTCTACGCGATCGTGCCGGACGGGCTCTCGATCGGCGTCGACCTGATGCGCGAGGTGGTCGGCAAGTCGGCCCGGCGCCCGGCGCGTGGCCGCTGGCAGGTCGTGCTCATCGAGGACGCCGACCGCCTGACCGAAGGCGCGTCCAACGCACTGCTCAAGGTGATCGAGGAGCCGCCGGCCCGCACCGTGTTCCTGTTGTGCGCTCCCTCGACCCATCCGGACGACGTCTCGCTGACGATCCGCTCGCGCTGCCGGCTCGTCTCGCTGCGGACGCCGCCGCCGGCCGCCGTCGCCGCCGTGCTCGCCCGCGACGGGATCGACGGCGCGACGGCGCAGTGGGCGGCGGCGGCCGGACAGGGTCACGTGGGCCGATCACGGCGGCTCGCGCGCGACGAGCAGGCCCGCGAGCACCGCACGGCCGTGCTGGCCATCCCGGCGTCCCTCACCTCGCTGCGCGCCTGCCTCGACGCGGCCGACCATCTGGTCACCGCGGCCGAGGCGGAGGCGTCGGCGCTGGCCGGCGACCGGGACGCGGGCGAGGCCGAGGCGCTGCAGACCGCGCTGGGCGCCGGTGGCACCGGCAAGGGCGCCGCGGCCGCCGGACGGGGAACGGCCGGCGCGCTCAAGGAGCTGGAGCGGCGCCAGAAGTCCCGCGCCACCCGCACCCAGCGCGACGCCCTGGACCGGGCGCTCGTCGACCTGGCCGCGTTCTACCGGGACGTACTGCTGGTCCACGCCGGCTCGAACGTCCCCCGGGCCCATCCGGACTTCGACGACGACGTGCGCACCGTCGCGCTGCGGGTGCCCGCGCCGGGTGTGCTCCAGCGGCTCGACGCGGTGCTGGCCTGTCGGGAGGCGCTGGACCTGAACGTCAAGCCGCGCATCGCGGTCGAGGCGATGACCGCCGCCCTGCGCCTGCCCGCCTGATCGGTCCGGCTCGCGGGCGCGGGTGACGGTGCGCGGCTAGGGTGGCGCGGTGGGGATGATCTGCGCCGTGGTGTTCCAGCGGCAGGGGCGGCTGTACTACGCCGATCCCGGCGAACTCACCCCGCGCGTCGGCGACCAGGTGCTGTATCCGACCGACGCCGGGGCCGAGGTGGCCGAGGTCATGTGGGCCCCGCAGTGGGTCAGCGAGGACGTCGGCGGGCTGCCCGTCCTCGTCTCGATGGCCGGCCCGCGCGACGTCGATGCGGCCGAGGTCAGCCGCAAGAAGCGGGCGCTGGCCCGGGTCGCCGCCCGTCGCCTGGTGCGCGAGCACGAGCTGCCGATGAAGATCAGCGGCGTCGACCACGTCGTCGAGACGAACCAGACGACCGTCTACTTCACCGCACCGCACCGCGTCGACTTCCGGGCCCTGGTGCGCGACCTGTCCGCGACCCTCGAGGGCCGCGTCGAGCTCCGGCAGCTGTCCGCCCGCGACGAGGCCCGGCTCACCGGCGGCATCGGCAGCTGTGGCCGCGAGCTGTGCTGCTCGACGTTCCTGGTCGACTTCGAGCCGGTCAGCGTCCGGATGGCCAAGGACCAGGACCTGCCGCCGAACCCGCTGCGGATCTCCGGCGCGTGCGGTCGGTTGATGTGCTGTCTGAAGTACGAGCACCCGCTGTATCAAGACTTTGCCGCCGAGGCGCCGGGCATCGGTGAGACGGTCGCGACGCCGGACGGCGAGGGCACGGTCGTCGGCCACAACGTCCCGGGCGAGCAGGTCGTGGTCCGGCTGGCCGCGGACGGACGGCGCAGCGCCTGCGCCCTTGCCTCGGTGTGTGGTTCGCGCCAGGCTTACGAGAGCCGGTCCGAGACCGTCGGCCGGGCGACGGACGGAGATCGGACATGACTGTGCGCGACACCCCGTGGCCGGCGGGAACCCCGTGCTGGGTCGACCTGATGACCTCGGACCTGGACGCCGCCCGCCTGTTCTACGAGGGTCTGTTCGGCTGGCACCTCGGCGAGAGCGCGCCCGACACGGGCGGGTACGTCATGGCTTTCGTCGACGGCAAGGCGGTCGCCGGACTCGGCCCCATGATGCAGGAGAACCACCCGCCGGTCTGGACGGCGTACCTGGCCTCGGACGACGCCGACGCGAGCACCGCCGCGATCACCGCGGCCGGCGGCACCGTGCTCGCGCCCGCGTTCGACGTTCTCGACGCGGGACGGATGGCAGTGGCCCAGGATCCGACGGGCGGCACGTTCGGGATCTGGCAGTCGCGAGCGCACACCGGTATGCAGTTGGCCAACGAGCCGAACGCGGTCACCTGGAACGAGTTCATGACGCGGGACTACACGGCGGCGAAGACGTTCTTCGCCGACGTGTTCGGATACACCTACACCGACATGGGTGACGAGGGTTTCCAGTACTCGACGATCGAGCTGGGGGGCGCCACGATCGGCGGCCTGGGCGCGCTGCCGGCGGATGTCCCGTCGCAGGTGCCGGCCCACTGGCGCCAGTACTTCCAGGTCGACGACGCGGACGGGGCGGTCAACGAGGTGGTTCGGCTCGGGGGCAGCGTGTTGCGTCCGGCGGCGGACATGCCGTACGGGCGGCACGCCGACGTCGCCGATCCGCAGGGTGCCACGTTCAGCGTGATCACCCCGGCGCCGCGGGGCTGACCCGCCCGGTCAATGCGCCCGCTGCGGCGGGCTAGACTTTCCCGTCGTGCCGGTCCGCCGGTGCGCGCCGCCTTAGCTCAGTCGGTAGAGCACCTCACTCGTAATGAGGTTGTCCGGAGTTCGATTCTCCGAGGCGGCTCCACGTTTGCTCGCGTCAGGGCTGGCCGGGCAGCAGCTGGATGAACAGGCCCTCGGCCTCGCAGGCGATGTCGCCGTCGGCGGTGAACAGCTGCCCGCTCACCCAGCGCTTGCGTCCCTCGACCCGGTCGCGGCTGGCCCGGAACTGCAACTCGACGTCGATGGGTGTGATCCGGCGGTAGTCGATCTTCAGGTACGCGGTGCGCGCCACGCCGGGGTAGCCGTGGTTGGCCATGCGCCCGAACACGTCGTCGAACAGCAGCGGCGGGGTGCCACCATGTGCTGCCCCGCCGCCGCCGAGGTGGAACCGGCTGAACGTCACCCGCCCCCGCAGCGTCGACTCGGTGGCCTCGTCGATGACGTACGGCGGCAGCACCGGCAGCCCGCGGCCGGGCAGGTCGGTGTGCCAGCCGTCCCAGCGCTCGGCCTCGCCCGCCCGGTGGCCCGCCAGCAGCCCGGCGAGTGCGGCCAGCTGGGTCGCGATGCGCGCGGAGACCTCCGGCGGTGGTGTCGCGCCGGCGACCTGGTCCTGCAGGGCGCGCAGGGCGGTGAGCAGCTGGTGGTACTCCGCGCCACCGCGGTGGGCATCGGCGTGCAGCTGGGCCCACCGTTCGTCCTCGGGCCAGGGGTTGAGCGGCCGGTTCGTCGTCACCATCGGACTGTATGCGTCAGGGTTCGTGGCGCCGCATCGGTACGTGCAAGATCCCGTCGTCGAGGTAGTCCTCGCCGTCGCGGACGAAGCCGAAGCGGGTGTACCAGTCGTGCAGGTACGCCTGCGCGTCCAGGACGATCACGCCCGGGCTGGCCAGCTCGAGCGCGCGCCGCATGAGCTGGGCCGCGAGCCCGTCTCCGCGCGCGGAGACGGCGGTGGCCACGCGGCCGATGCGCGCGGTGCCGTCCGGGTCCTGCAGCAGCCGCAGGGTCGCAACGACCTGTCCGTCCGCGTCCGAGGCCCAGAGTTGACGGGCCGTCGGCTCGAGGTCCCGGCCGTCCGGGTCCGCGTACACGCAGTCCTGTTCGACGACGAAGACCGCGCTGCGCAGGGCCAGGATCCGGTACAGGGTCACGGCGTCCAGGTCGGCGAGCAGTGCTTCGTGCAGGGTGGCCACCCGGGCAGCCTGCCACGTCGTGTTAGCTGTTTGCATGACCCTTTCCAAGCCAGTGATCGAGTACCCCGGCGGCGAAGCCCCCACCGACCTCAAGATCGAGGACATCGTGGTGGGCGAGGGCGCCGAGGCCAATGCGGGCGACACCGTCCAGGTGCACTACGTCGGCGTGCAGTTCGAGAACGGCGAGGAGTTCGACGCCTCGTGGAACCGCGGCGAGTCGATCGAGTTCCCGCTGCGCGGCCTGATCCAGGGCTGGCAGGAGGGCATCCCCGGCATGAAGGTCGGCGGCCGCCGTCAGCTGACCATCCCGCCGGAGAAGGCGTACGGCGCGGCCGGGGGCGGTCACCGGCTATCGGGCCAGACCCTCGTCTTCGTCATCGATCTGCTCGGCGTGCGCTGAGCTGACCCAGCTAGCGCCCGACCACGCGGTTGCTCACGCGCGGGTGGCGGAACGGCCGGTGCGCACGGGCGGGGGATCGGCGAGCCGGTCGCCCTCGATCAGCGCCCCGGCCTGTTTGACCCGGCGCAGCACGGGCACGAGTTCGTAGGCGGTGATCCCGGCGATCGCGGCCAGCTGGCCGGTGACGAAGCCGTGCAGCGCGTCCAGGTCGGCACAGGTGATCGTGGCGACGAGGTTCGAGCGTCCGGTGATCGCCGCCGCGAACTGCACCTCGTCGCACTCGGCGATCCGCCGACCGATCCTGTCCAGATCGGCCGGACGGACCGAGAGCCACAGTGATGCGGTGACCGGATAGCCGATGGCGGCGGCCGCGATGTCGACGTCGAAGTAGACGACGCCGGCGCACCGGAGCGCGGCCACGCGGCGCATGACCCGACCCACGGTCAACCCGCTCGCGCGGGCCAGCACCGCGTAGCTGGTCCGGCCGTCGTGGGCCAGCCGGTCGAGCAGGACGTGATCGGCGGCGTCGAGCCGGGCGTCACGTGTCCCGGCGACGGCCGGCGTCGCGGTCAGCCGCCGCACCTGGTCGGGTGTCAGTGCGTCTCGGAAGCCCGGCCAGTCGGCGGCGTCGCTGCCGATGTAGCGGTACAGGATCACCGACGCGGCGATGTCGAGCACGGGCGCGGACTTCGGCAGCCGCCGCACCAGCAGGTCCTCGCGGTCGGCCTCGGTGCGCGAGCGCAGCGCGAACAGCACCTCCGAGCCGCCGGAGGTGATCGTCACCCAGGAGACGTCCTCGCGCCGGGCGAGCGCCTCGGCCACCGGGCTGGCCCCGTCCGGGCGGCACCGCAACCGGATCAGCCAGTCGGTGAGGCCCAGCGCGCGCGGGTCGACGGCGCCGGTCACCCGCAGCAGCCCCTCGCGCCGCAGCCGGCGGTAGCGCCGGGCGATCGTCTGCTCGGAGACCTCGAGGGCGTCGGCGACGTGCGCGAACGCCGCCCGTGGATCGAGCTGCAGCGCGCGGACCAGCTGGCCGTCGAGGCGGTCCAGAACGGCGGAATTACCTATCAGGGCCTGGCTCATTGGAGGAAATCTACGCGGTAGTGCCACTGATAGGATCCGTGTCGGTGCCGGGCCGCAGACTTGGTCGACGATGTAGGCGAGCACGACGAAGGACAACGACGATGCGTAAATGGCTCCCGCTGCTGACGATCTGCCTGGGCACGTTCATGCTGCTGATCGACGTCACGATCGTGAACGTCGCGCTGCCGGACATGGTGCAGGACCTCAAGGCCTCCTTCAGCTCCCTGCAGTGGGTGGTCGACGCGTACGCGCTGACGCTCGCCGCGCTCGTGCTCGGGACCGGGTCGATCGCCGACCTCGTCGGTCACCGCCGCATCTACGTCGCCGGCCTGGCCCTGTTCGCGGTGTCCTCGCTGGTGTGTGGCATCTCGCCGAACTCCGGCTGCCTGATCGCGGCGCGCGCCGTGCAGGGTGTCGGCGCGGCCGCCATGTTCGCGACGACGTTCGCGCTGCTCAACAGCTCGTACACCGGCCGGGACCGCGGTACGGCCTACGGCATGTGGGGCGCGGTGTCCGGTGCCGCCGCCGCGGTCGGGCCGATCATCGGTGGCCTGCTGACCCAGGCCGCGTCCTGGCGGTGGATCTTCTTCGTCAACCTGCCGATCAGCGTGGCCGCGATCGCGCTGTGCGTCCTGGTGCTCAAGGACATCCACGCGCCGACCGGTGCGCGGGTCGACGTACCGGGCATGATCACCTTCACCGGATTCGCCGGGTTCGCGACGTACGCCCTGATTCGGGCGAACGAGCACGGCTGGGCCACGGCGACGACGTACCTGCTGTTCGCCGCGTCCGCGGTCCTGCTCGCGGCGTTCGTCGCCGTCCAGGCCCGCTCGGACCACGCCATGTTCGACCTCGATCTGCTGCGCAACCGCTCGTTCGTCGGCATCCTGCTCGCCGGGGTCCTGCTCACCTTCGCCGCGTTCTCGGCGTTCACCTACAGCTCGATCTGGATGCAGACCGTGCTCGGCCTGAGCCCGATCCAGGCCGGCCTCACCGGGCTGCCCATGTCGGTGATGGCGTTCCTGGTGTCGGCCGTGATCGGCCGCTTACTGCACGGGTCCCGGCCCGGCCCGATCATCGGCGGCGGGCTGCTGTTCATCGGCGCCGGCGGTGTGCTCGGGGCGATTCTCGTGCACGGGTCGGCCAGCTGGGTCGCCCTGCTGCCCGGGTTCGCCGTCATGGGGGTCGGCGTCGGGCTGGCCACGCCCACGCTCGGGTCCGCCGCGATGGGGGCGGTCGACCCGCGCCGCGGCGGCATGGCAGCCGGCGCGGTGAACACGGCCCGTCAGCTCGGCTT
>JBDTGE010000094.1:0-4190 GCA_039937575.1 Jatrophihabitantaceae bacterium | reverse complement strand
GATCGGGCTGCTGGGCAATGCCGCGTCGTTGCTGCCGCAGTTCCTCGCCAACGATGCGCCCATCGACATCGTGACCGACCAGACCTCGGCACACGACCCGCTGTCCTATCTGCCGATCGGCGTCGAGTTCGACGAGTGGCACGACTACGCAGCACGCAAGCCCCAGGAGTTCACCGGCAGGGCGCAGGCGTCCATGGCTCGCCACGTCGAGGCCATGGTCGGCTTCATGGACCGTGGCGCCGAGGTGTTCGACTACGGCAACTCGATTCGCGGCGAGGCCAGGACAGCGGGGCTGTCGCGCGCGTTCGACTTCCCCGGCTTCGTCCCGGCCTACATCCGTCCGCTGTTCTGCGAGGGCAAGGGCCCCTTCCGCTGGGCCGCTCTGTCCGGTGACCCGAAGGACATCGCCCGCACGGACAAGGCGGTTCTCGAGCTGTTCCCCGAGAACGAGTCGCTGCAGCGCTGGATCAGGATGGCGCAGCAGCGCGTCCAGTTCCAGGGCCTGCCCGCGCGCATCTGCTGGCTCGGCTACGGCGAGCGGGACAAGGCCGGGCTGGCGTTCAACGACTTGGTCGAGAGCGGCGAGATCAGCGCGCCGATCGTCATCGGCCGTGATCATCTGGACACCGGCTCGGTCGCTTCCCCTTATCGGGAAACGGAGTCCATGCTCGATGGGTCGGACGCGATCGCCGACTGGCCGCTGCTCAACGCGATGGTCAACACGGCGAGCGGCGCGACCTGGGTGTCGATCCACCACGGTGGCGGCGTCGGCATGGGCCGATCGATCCACGCCGGCCAGGTCAGCGTCGCCGACGGCACCCCGCTCGCGGCCGAGAAGCTCGCCCGCGTGCTGACCAACGACCCGGGCATGGGCGTCATCCGCCACGTGGACGCCGGCTACGACCGCGCGGCCGAAGTCGCCGAGCAGCGCCGCGTCCGCATCCCCATGCGCGAGGGCTGAGCCGACGCGAGGATCAGCGCGCGGCTAGGGCGAGCTGACGGCGCAGGAAGTCGACCTGCGCCGCGGCCGACTTCTCGAACACCTCGCCGACGTAGATGTCGAAGTGGCTGCACTCGAACGACTGGACCTCGGCCAGCGCACCGGCCCGTCGTGCGACCTCGTGCACGGACGCGGCCGGAGCGATGTTGTCGCGCTCGGCCACCACCAGCAGGATCGGGCAGGTCAGTTTGGCCGCGAACGTCACCGGCCGGTTCAGCGCGATCTTCAGGATCCCGCGAGCACACATCTCGTTGCGGAACGTCGGCCCCATGATCGCCTGGTAACCCTCGAGACCGCCTTTGGCCGTGATCACGGCGGCCGATCCCGGCGGGCCGATGATCGGCACCAGGAAGGGTGGGCGCCGGGTCAGCCGGCGCCCGACGTCGCGGAGGCCGGCCGCGGTCATCGCCAGCACCTTGGACTTCCCAGACGACTGCTGCACACCGCGCAGTGCGGCCAGTCCGTCCATCGCGGCGCCCTGCGAGATGGCCGCTGCGACCGAGTGGTCCCGGGCGGCCACCGCCACCACGTGACCGCCGGAGTACGAGCTACCCCAGACGACGACGCGGTCGCGGTCGACGCTCGACAGCGACCGGGCCTTGGCGATCGCCGCGTGATAGTCCTGCCGGTGCTTGCGGTGGTCGATGTCCTGGCGGGGCTCCCCGCCGGACGTGCCGAACCCCCGGTAGTCGAAGATCAGGACATCGCACCCGGCCGCCGCGAAGCGCTCGGCGAACGGCAAAAGCCCGGCGTCGCGCGTCGCGCCGAACCCGTGCCCCATGACCACGCACGGGCGGCCCCGCGGCCCGGCCAGCTCCTCGTTGTCCGCCGGCAGGTACCACGCCTCGCACCGCGTGCCGTGGCTGTCGAAGTGGATCGTGTCCATGTCGCGCCCTTCCTTCGTGCACAGTTCGTGTGCCGGGCCGTTCAGGGATTCATCCGGCAGCGACCAGCAGCGGCCGCACCGACGCGAGCAGCGAACGGTCGGCTGGTAGCCAGTCGAGCGCGTCGAGGTCCGCGGTCGCCAGCCAGCGCAGCTCGGCGTGATCCTGCAGAGGTCCGGGTTCGCCGCTCACCACGGCCGCGGCGTACAGGCGGAGCACCAGGCGCGGGTGGATCGGCCCCTCAGCGATCAGCGGACCGACCGCGATCTGGACGCCCAGCTCCTCGCGGCACTCGCGGGCCAGGGCCCCGGCCTCGCTCTCACCGGGCTCGAGCTTGCCGCCGGGGAACTCCCACCGCCCGGCGAGGTCGGCCGGCGCGGATCGGCGCGCCGCCAGTACCCGCCCGGCGCGCACGATCGCGGCCGCCACGACCACGCCGTCACTCATGATCGCCCCGCCCTCGGCGCCTTCGCCGTACTGGCCCGAACCACCAGCTCGGCCCGCATCCGCGGTGCCCGCACTGACTCGCCGGCGATCTGGCGCACGGCCAGTCGGGCGGCCGTGCGGCCCTGCTCGAACAGGTCCTGACGGATCGTCGTCAACGGCGGGTGGCTCGTCGCGGCCTCCGGGATGTCGTCGTACCCCACGACGGACAGCTGGCCGGGCACGTCGATCCCGAGCTCGGCCGCGGCGTCGATCGCACCGAGCGCGAGGATGTCGGTCACGGCGAACAGGGCAGTCGGCCGGGTCGCGGCGGGCATCGCCAGCAGTGCCCGTACCGCCTCAGCCCCGGCCGCCCGTGCGTTCTCCGCCGCCGGGCAGAGCACCGCGCTCGCCGGGTCGACTCCGACCAGCGCGGCGCGAAAGCCCTCCGGCCGCTCGCGGAACCCCGGACGCATGAGCCCGGTTCCCGGCGCCGGCCCGGCGGTCAGGATCGCGAACCGACGGTGGCCGAGCGAGCGCAGGTGCGGAGCGGCGAGCGCGGCCGTCCTCCGGTTGTCGACCCCGACGGTCGGCACCTTGGGCAGGTGCGGGTTGCCGACCGTCACGAGCGGCACGTTACGGTCCTGCGCCGCCGCCACGGCCGGGTCATCCGGTGACAGCGAGCAGAGGATCAGCGCGTCGACCATCGCCTGGCGCAGCAGTGATCCGTCGGCCGACCCCGACTCGGGCACCAGCAGCAGGGCCATCCCGGCCTCGCTCAGCTCGGTGGCCAGGCCGTGCAGGATCTGGACCATGCCCGGATCGGTGAAGGCGTACGGCAGTCGCTCGGTCAACACCACGCCGACGGTGCCGGTCCGCCGCAGCCGCAGCGACGCCGCGGTCGGGTCCGGGCCGCTGTAGCCCAGGCCGGCCGCGACCTGCAGCACGCGCTCCCGCGTCGCCGCGGAGATCTGATCCGGCCGGTTGTAGGCGTTCGAGACCGTCATCCGGGATACACCGGCAGCGGTCGCCACCGTGTCCAGGGTCGGCCGTTCGCGCGCCACGTGATCACTCCGTTCGTCGTCTCGCCCAATCTTCTGTATCGTTCCAGACATGACCGTTTCTGTATCGATACAGGACATCGGTGGAGTGCCGCCGGACCTGCACGCCTTCGGTGTCGCCTCAGGCTATCTGGGCGCTGCCCTCGGCGTCGGGATGGTCGTCCCGCAGATCGTCCGCACCCTGCACAACCGCCGCCTGGCCGGCGTCTCGCCGCTGTCCTGGTCCCTGACTGCCCTGGCCTGTTTCACCTGGCTGCTCTACGGAGTCCGGACGGGCGAGGTCCCGCAGATCCCGGGCAACGTGCTGATCGTCGGCGGCGCGGCCGCGATCGTCCTGCTCGTACCGAGCCGGCTCGCAGCCAGAGCCCGGGCCCTGCGTCTGGTCACGGCCGCGGTCCCGAGCGTGGCGGCCGCCGTGTGGGCCCCGGCCACCGTGGTCGGGCTGCTCGCGTTCGGGATCGGGCTCACCTCGGCGTTGCCCCAGCTGCGCACCTCGCTGCGGCGCCCGGCCGGCGTTCCGTCCGCCGTCTCGACCAGCGCCTGGCTCATGCGCTGCGGTTCACAGAGCGCGTGGCTCTGCTACGCGCTGGTGCTGCACGACCTGACGGTGACGATCTCGGCCACCTTCACGCTGGCCGGCGCGATCCTCATCCTGGCCGTCGAGTCCCGCCGGTCGGCCGCCGTGCCGGTCCAGCTCCGCTCGACCGAGGCGCTCGCCTGCCCCGCCGGCCGGTGACCAGCCGCCGGAACTGTGGTGAGATCGGCCCATGTACCTCGCGAGCACCGATGCGGCCAACGAGCTGCTTACGCACGACCCACTCG
>JBDTGE010000093.1:0-7382 GCA_039937575.1 Jatrophihabitantaceae bacterium | reverse complement strand
CACCCCGCCGCCGAACAGCGCCGCGAACAGCGCGAGCAGCACCCCCATCCGCCGGACTGTGCAAGGTTGACGCCCGTGACGGCGGTCAACCTTGCCCGATCGGGCGATCACGCGACTCCTCGCAGCTTGCCGTGCCCGCTCCTGCTGTCGTCGGCCCCCGCGGCCGCGCTGAACCGGCCCGGCGGCAGCGCCCGCTCGGCGCGGTCCAGGCCGATCAGCAGCAGCAGCCCGGCCAGCGCCGCGAGATGGGTCGAGAGGCGGGCGATCGACACGGCGTCCGCCGCGACGTCATGGACGCTCAGCGCGCCGAGCACGAGGATGAACGTGAGCAGCAACGGGATGAGCCCGGCCGCCCGCCGCGGGTGCAGCGCGCTGGCCAGGAAGGCGACGCCGATCGCCAGGTTCCAGGCGGCGCCCTCGTGCGCGGCGTGCATCGACATGGCCATACCGATGCTGTCGCCGCTGATCGCCGGCACCGCGATCGCCAGCTGGATCAGCCCGACCAGCACCAGCGTCACGCGCAGGACCAGCCGGCGGCGCATGACCCGACGCGTCGGCAGCACCACGTCCGCGGTGATCGACGCGGCGAGGTCAGGCCCGTCGGCCGGGTTGAGCCGGATCTGGCGGGTCAGCCGGGTGGCCGTCTCGATCCAGCCGGCACAGTCGAGGCAGGTGGCCAGATGCTGCTCGAGCACGGACGCCGACAGGCCGATCGGCTCGCCGTCCAGGCGGGCCGAGGCCGCCTCGCGGAACCGGTCACATCTCACATACGGATTAGTCGTGGAGAATGGGCGAATGGTTCCCGGGGTGGCCCGGGTCACTACCCGGTCAGCCGGAGAGGAAGCGATGGACGAGCCGCTGGACGAGGTCACCTCGTCGGCGCTGCGCGCGCGCCGCGGCGATCAGGCCGCCGCCACCGCGTTCGTCCGGGCGACCCAGTCCGACGTGTGGAAGCTCTGCGCCAACCTCGGCTCGCGCGCGAGCGCTCAGGACCTGAGCCAGGAGACCTACGCCCGGGCGTTCGCGTCACTGCACCGCTTCGTCGGGCGGTCCTCGGCCCGCACGTGGCTGCTGTCCATCGCACGACGGGTGTGTGCGGACGCGGTGCGGGTGGCCGTCCGCGATCGGTCCACGCCGTTCGGTGTCACGGAGCCGGCGGCGGACCACGCCGAGTCGGTCGCCCTGCGCGCCATGCTCGACGCGCTCGACACCGATCGGCGCGAGGCGTTCGTGCTGACCCAGCTGGTCGGGCTGTCCTACGCCGAAGCCGCGGACGTCTGCAACTGTCCGGTCGGCACGATCCGCTCGCGCGTCGCCCGGGCCCGCGCCGATCTGGTCGACGCGTTCGGCGGCGGCCAGCGCCGCGCGGTCACCGGCTGAGTTCGTTCGCCCGCACCTGGCGCGTCACGACGTGTTCGGCCACGAAGGACATCGTCGGGATCGTGCCGGCGAGCGCAACAAGCACGATCCGGATGAACGGCCAGCGCAGCTTGACGCCCAGGTTGAGGACGGTGGCGACATAGACGAGGTACAGGTAGCCGTGGCCGAGCCACAGCAGACCGGTGCCCGGCTCCATGTGCTTGACGTGCACGACTTCCTTGAGGATCAGGGCGATCGTGCCCGCGAGCAGGACGACGCCAGTGGCGAAGGCCATGATCCGGAACCGCAGCAGCGCGCCCTCGACCTTGGACCGCTGGGCGGTTGCTGCACTCATCGAACTACCTCGTGCTTCTGCCTGGCCCGCGAAGCGGAGGTGAGCGTTGAGTCCGGTTCCACGCGATCACCGTACGTCAGGTACGGCGAACCACGCTCAGCGCACCACGTTGACCGAGAACTTCTTGACGGTGCGCACGCCCGAACTGTCGGACACCGTGAGGGTGATGACGCGCCTGGCGATGCGCGCGTAGCGGTGGGTGAGCGCCGGACTGCCCGACGTGGACGTGCCGTCGCCCCAGTTCCACACGTACCTCAGGAACCTGGCTCCGGTGTTCGGGTCGCTCGAGCCGTACATGGTCCACCGGTACAGCCCGCCGTGATGGACGGCCGCCGGTCCGTTGATCTTCAGCGCCATCGGCCGGCCCATCGTGACGACCGTTCGCGCGGTCGCGCGCTGGCCGACGCTGTCGGTCACCGTCATCGACACGGTAAACGTGCCCGCCTTGCGGTAGACGTGACTGGTCGACGTGGTCGCCGCCGAGCCGTCGCCGTAGGACCACGAGTAGGCAACGGCGTGGCCGACCGGGTCGGAGAACGAGCTGATCTTGAACGTCTCGGTCGTGTTCAGCTTCATCAGTGCGGGATGGGCGATCGCGACAGTCGGCACCGTCGAGCGGAGCGCGTTCAGGCCCTGCGGCGCCCCGACGCCCGATGCGCCGTCGTAGCCCACGCTGGCGTTGCACTCGGTAACGCGAACCGGCGGCGTCGCGGGCGCGGATCCGTCGCGCGGGAAGCTGCAGTCGAGCAGCCCGGCGCCGAAGCCGTTCGGGTTCCCGCTGGGCAGGTTGAAGTCGTTCTGTACCGCGGCCTCGCAGTGGGCCGTCGTGTCGCCCGCACAGAACCCGTTGCCCCCGAGCGTGACGTCGTACAGCGACGTCGGCCGCAGCCGGTAGTTGTCGTACAGGGCCTGGGCCGGGCTGGCCACACGGCGCGCGCCGCCGGCGAGCCCCCACAGCGCGGCGACGATCGGCGACGCCAGTGAGGTACCGCCTACGGTCAGCCACCCGCCGTTCGCGCTGTCGTAGACGTCGAACCCGGTGTACGGGTCGGCCACCGCGGCGACGTCGCCCACCATGTTCTTGCCGTTGCACCCGGTCGCGGCGTACCCGGCCGCCGTCCTCTGGAACGAGGGCGCGGCGTAGATCGTGCTGCAGCCGCCGCCCGACGCGTGGGTGTGGGTGCTCTCGTCGTCCAGGCCGTTCTCGTTCCAGACCTGCTCCGACTGGCGCGATCCGTCGGCGTTGAGCGCCAGGGCGGTCCCGGCCACGGACACGACGCTCGGGTAGGACGCCGGCGTGCTCGGCCCGTTCGACGACCTCCCACCACTCACGTTGGCGTGGTCCCAGGAGAACCAGCCGTCGTCACCGGTGGACGCAGTGATCACCACGCCCGGATGGTTGTAGGCGTTGACGATCGACGCCGGGTCCGGGTGCGCGGTGTTTTCCGGAGCGCCATAGGAGTTGCTGATCTCGGTGGCGCCCAGGCGGGCCGCGGTGTTCACCGCGACGGCCAGATCGGCGCTGGTCGGCGCGGTGGCCTCGACCAGCAGGATCTTGCACTTGTTGCACACGGCCCGGGCCGACTCGATGTCAAGCGTGATCTCGACGGTGTCGCTCGTGATGGGGGGAAGTGTCGTTCCGCCGGTCTGATTGACGATCCGCAACGACGTCGCCGTCTCGGCCGGCAGCCGGTAATGCTTGTCGAAGAGGTTCAGGTCCGCACGCGCGTGGCTGTCGTTGTTCCAGTCGATGATCGCGATCGTCTGCGACGAACCGACCGAGGACGACGGGGTCATCTGATAGGCCCAGGCCAGATCGGCGGGCGTGAAGCCACCGGCCGGTCCGGCCGTCACCGCGGCGTCGACGTAGGCCTTGGCCCCCTTGGTCCCCTTCGGCACGTTGACCCGTTCCAGGGCCATGCACGTGTAGCCGCCGGGAGTGCTCGGCTCGGCGCACGCCGGTTTGATCACGGCGTAGTGCGTGGTGCCGACGCGGCCGGCGCTGGTCTGGGCGTAAGCCGACACCGCGTTGGTCGACTTCGGAGTGGGCGCCGCTCCGGCCGGCGCGGCCAGGCCGGCGATGACCAGGCTGACCGTGGTCGCGATGATGCCCGCACGTAAGGCGAAGCTCGCTTTACGGCGTGGCAGTCCGAACGGCGTAGACGTGTTCACTGAGTTCCCCCCCAAGATGCCCGCCGGTGGCGCGCGCGCGAGCGTACCGCCGGACACCGGGATCGCGCCAGGAGGTAGCACCGGCATCCAGCACCGGGGATCCGGCACCGGGATCTAGCGCCGCAGCGTGCGGAATCGATAGCGCAGCCCGGTGGTCGACTCGTGCCACCCGTCAGCCGGGTCGGTGTCGGTCGCGACCCACGCGTCGCTCAGCTCGGGCGCGTGCGTATCTCCGTCGAACTCGTCCTGAAGCTCGGTGATGACCGCGACGTCGGCGAACGGCAGTGCGGCCGCGTAGATCTCAGCGCCGCCCATCACCCAGACGTTCCCGTCGGCCGCCACCGCGTCGGCGACCGCGTGGACGACCTCGGCGCCGTCGGCCCGCCACGCCCGATCCCGGGTGAGCACGACGTTGCGCCGGCCGGGCAGCGGGCGGAACCGCTCGGGCAGGGAGTCCCACGTGCGCCGGCCCATCACCACGGTGGCGCCGCGGGTCAGTTCGCGGAAATGGGCCATGTCCTCGGGCAGATGCCACGGCAGGGCGCCGTCGCGGCCGATGACTCCGTTGGCCGACTGGGCCCACTCGATCCCGACCGTCATACGGCGACGGGCGCCTTGATCGCCGGGTGGTGCTGGTAGCCGACGACCTCGAAGTCCTCGAACGTGTAGTCGAACAGCGAGCCGGAGGGCTGCAGCCGCAGCGTCGGGAACGCGAACGCGGCCCGGGACAGCTGCTCGCGCACCTGCGCTACATGGTTGTCGTAGATGTGGCAGTCACCGCCGGTCCAGAGGAAGTCACCGACCGCGAGGCCGACCTGCGCGGCGACCAGGTGGGTCAGCAGCGCGTAGCTGGCGATGTTGAACGGGACGCCGAGGAACAGGTCGGCGCTGCGCTGGTAGAGCTGGCAGGACAGGCGGCCGTCGGCCACGTAGAACTGGAAGAACGCGTGACACGGCGGCAGCGCCATGTTCTCGATCTCGCCGACGTTCCACGCCGACACGATCAGCCGGCGCGAGTTCGGGTTGCTGCGCAGCTGCTCCACGACCTGGCTGATCTGGTCGATGTGCCGGCCGTCCGGTGTCGGCCACGAGCGCCACTGCACGCCGTAGACGGGGCCGAGCTCACCGTCCGCGTCGGCCCACTCGTCCCAGATCGTGATCTTGTTGTCCTGCAGCCACTTGACGTTGCTCTCGCCCCGCAGGAACCACAGCAGCTCGTAGGCGACCGAGCGGAAGTGGACGCGTTTGGTCGTGATCAGCGGGAAGCCGGCGGCGAGGTCGTACCGCAGTTGGTGACCGAAGACGCTGCGGGTTCCGGTTCCGGTGCGATCGTCCTTGTGCGTCCCGTGCTCGAGCACGTGCCGCAGCAGGTCCTCGTACTGAGTGTCGGCCAGTGTGTCGGCCAGCGTGTCGATCCCCGCCATGTCCGCCACCCTAACCGAGGCCGGGTCCACGGACGGCCAGCTCGAGCCCGGCCCGCCGTTGTGCACAGGTGCAGGCGGCACGGCGGCTGGACTTGCACCGCGCCGATACGGTGCAGGTATGACCGGATTCGAGTCGTTCGACGACTTCCTCGCCCTGTCCCGCGTCACCGACCTCGCGCTCTCGCACGACGGCTCCCGACTCGTCGCGACGATCGCCGAGCTCAACAAGGACGGCAACAAGTTCCTCAGTGCGCTGTGGGAGCTCGACCCGTCCGGCGACGCGGAGGCCCGGCGGCTGACCCGCTCGGACAAGGGCGAGTCCGGACCGGTGTTCCATCCGGACGGCTCGCTGCTGTTCGTCTCCGGACGCGACGGCGAGGACGAGGACCCACCCGCGCTGTGGCGGCTGCCCGACGTCGGCGAGGCGACCCGGGTGCTGACCCGTCCGGGGGGCGTCGGCGCGGTGACGGTGGCGCGTGACGCCTCGACTGTCGTGCTGGCCTCGAAGGCGTTGCCGGGCAGCGCCGACACCGAGACCGAGGAGAAGCGGCGCCAGGCCCGCAAGGACGCCAAGGTCGCCGCGGTCCTGCACACATCGACCCCGGTCCGGTACTGGGACCACGACCTGGGCCCGGACGAGGTCCGGCTGCACGCGGCCACCGCGCTGGGCGATGACGCCGAGCCGATCGACCTGACGCCGACGCCCGAACGCGCACTCGACGAGGCGGCGTTCGCGGTGACGCCGGACGGCTCCGCGGTCATCACCAGCTGGTTCGCACCACAGGCCGTCGGCCTTCCCGGCGCCAAGCTCGTCGCGATCGACACCACCAGCCGCGAGCAGCGGGTGCTGGCCGACGACCCGAACGCCAGCTTCGTCGACCCGGCGCTCTCGCGCGACGGCCGCTGGGTCGTCTGTGTCCGCGAGCAGAACACCACGTACGAGAACCCACCACTCAACTCGCTCTGGCTGATCGACCTGAGCACGGGCGAGGGTCGCGAAATGGTCGGCGACATCGACATCTGGCCGAGCTCGCCGCAGTTCTCGGCCGACGGCAGCGCGATCTTCTTCTTGGCCGACGAGCTCGGCCACCGGCCGGTGTTCCGGCTGGACATCGAGTCCGACGCGTACACCCGGGTTACCGCCTCGGGGCACTACACGAACCTGCAGGTCGCGCCGGACGGGGCGACGCTGTACGCGCTCCGCGATCACATCGACTGCCCGCCGACCCCGGTGCGGCTGGACGCGACGGCGACCGACGGCGAGCCGGCCGTGCTCACGGCGCCCGGCGCGACCGACCGCCCGGGTGCGATCGAGAAGGTCACGGTCGCGGCCGCCGACGGCACGAGCATCCACGCCTGGTTGGCGCTGCCCGAGGGCGCGTCGGCCCAGTCGCCGGCTCCGCTGGTGATGTTCATCCACGGCGGCCCGCTCGGCTCCTGGAACGGCTGGACCTGGCGCTGGAACCCGTGGCTGCTCGTCGCCCGCGGGTACGCCGTGGTGCTGCCCGACCCGGCGTTCTCGGTGGGGTACGGCGCGAACATGGTCGCACGGGGCTGGGGGCAGTGGGGCGGCAACCCGTTCACCGACCTGATGGCGGTGGCCGACGCCGTCCAGGCCCGTCCGGAGATCGACGAGAGCCGGACCGCGGCCATGGGTGGTTCCTACGGCGGGTACATGGCCAACTGGATCGCCGGCCACACCGACCGCTTCCGCTGCATCGTGACGCACGCCAGCCTGTGGGCGCTCGATCAGTTCCAGGGCACCACGGACGTTCCCGGCTACTGGGTGAAGGAGTGGGGCCTGTTGGCCGAGCAGCCCGAGCGGTACGCCGAGTGGTCCCCGCACCACTTCCTCAAGGCGATCTCGACGCCCATGCTGGTCATCCACGGCGACAAGGACTACCGCGTACCCGTCAGCGAGGCCCTGCGGTTGTGGTGGGACCTGCAGCGTGAGGGTGTCGAGTCCTCATACCTGTACTTCCCGGACGAGGGGCACTGGATCTTGAAGCCGGGCAACGCCCGCGTCTGGTACGAGACGGTGTGGGCCTGGCTGGACAAGTACTTGAACGACG
>JBDTGE010000092.1:0-4758 GCA_039937575.1 Jatrophihabitantaceae bacterium | reverse complement strand
GGTAGATCGGACCGTCGAAGCCCATCCGCAGCAGGTTGCCGAACACCGCGTTGCCGATCTTGCCCTCGTCGTTGCTCGCCCCTACCACCGCGACCGACTTCGGAAACAGCAGCCGCTGGATCGAGCGCGCCTCGGCCCGCTGCTCGCGCTCCCGCATCACCGACTCGGTCATCGCCGTCGCATCGATCGCGAACTCGAGCGTCACCTCACCGACGTCCATCTGGCGGGTCACCTCGTACCCGGCGTCGATGAACACGCGCATCATGGCGACGTTGTCGGCCAGCACGACCGCACTGAACCGGTGGATCCCGCTCTCGCGGCCGGCCGCGGCCAGATGCTCGAGCAGGACCGACCCGATGCCCCGGCCCTGGTGGGCGTCCGCGACGACGAACGCGACCTCGGCCTCGTCGGCGCCGGCGGTGCCCTCGTACCGTCCGATGGCGATCGCGGCGCCGCCGAGCTCGACGATCAGTGCGACCCGGTCGTGATGATCGACGTGGCTGAAGCGGTAGAGGTCGCGGTCGGGGATGCGCGGGTAGGCCGAGAAGTAGCGCAGGTAGCGAGTGCGTTGGGACAGTCCGCCGTGGAACGTAACCAGGGCCTCGGCGTCGGACGGGCGGATCGGGCGCAGATGCACCGTCCCGCCGTCGGACACGATGACGTCGGCCTCCCAGTGCGGCGGCGGATCCGGTGCTTCGGAGTCCTCGTAGTGCGGGAGCTCCGCGTCAGTCACGGGGATCGTCCGGGTCCAGGCCGAGCAGCGGGAACACCGCGGTCCGGGTGGCGCCGATCGCCCGGTCGAGCCAGCTGTCACCGCCGGGGGCCCACGGCTCGGAGTGCGGCACCCGGCCCTCACCCATCGTGGCGGGCAACTCGCCGCTGACCCCCCGCCGGCGCAGGTCGCCGATCCAGCCGGACGGTACCGCGGTGTCCGGCGCGACCCGGACGCCGGACGCCTCGGCCAGCAGGTGGGTCCAGGTCCGCGGAACGCACCGGACGACGCCGTAGCCGCCACCGCCGAAGGCCACCCACCTGCCCCCGGCGGCCGCGTGCGCGAGCCGGTGCAGCTCGCCGATCGCGGCCCGCTGCCCGTCGATCGAGAGCTCGAGGTTGGCCAGCGGATCCTCGTGGTGGGTGTCGCAACCGCACTGGGTGACCAAGACCTGCGGGGCGAACGCCCGCACCGCGCCGGGGACGACCGCGTGGAAGGCCCGCAGCCAGCCCGCGTCGCCCGTCCCCGGCGGCAGCGCGACGTTGACCGCCGTGCCCTCCGCCGCCCCGGTCCCGATCTCGCTCGGCCAGCCGGTGCCCGGGAACAGGGTGCGCGGATCCTGGTGCAGGCTGATCGTCAGCACCCGCGGGTCGTCGTAGAACGCGGCCTGGACCCCGTCACCGTGGTGCACGTCGATGTCGACGTACGCGATCTTCTTCGCGCCGGCCGCGAGCATCGTGCGGATCGCCAGCACCACGTCGTTGAACACGCAGAACCCGCTGGCGTACCCCTTCATCGCGTGGTGCAGCCCGCCGGCGATGTTGACCGCGTGCTGCACGTGCCCGCCCCACACCTGCCGTGCGGCGATGGCCGATCCGCCGGCGATGAGTGCCGACGCCTGGTAGATGCCGGCGAACACCGGATCGTCGTCGGTGCCCAGCCCGAACCCGCTGAAGTCCG
Source organism: Jatrophihabitantaceae bacterium (assembly GCA_039937575.1). Classification (GTDB taxonomy): domain Bacteria; phylum Actinomycetota; class Actinomycetes; order Mycobacteriales; family Jatrophihabitantaceae; genus JBDTGE01. The sequence continues at coordinate 3,086 of JBDTGE010000092.1, read as the reverse complement.
GCTGCTCGCCGGCCGTCCGGACCGCCGCGAGGTAGTCGGCCGCGTGGACGGTGAGCAGCTGCTGCTCGTCGGCCGGCGCCGGGGGCAGCACCGCGAGCCGGTCCAGGACGCCGAGCTCGCGCGCCAGCGCGATGGTGAGCTCCAGGCGAACCGGGTTCATCGGGTGATCGCCGAAGTCGTACGCGAGGTACCCCTCGTCCCAGATCGCGCAGGCCGAGCACTCCATGCCTGCACGGTAGCGGCCCCGGATAGGTTCGACCGATGCTGCATCCGGACTACCCGATCCAGACCGAACGCCTGATCCTGCGCCCGCTCTCGCCCGACGACGTCGACGCCCTGTTCGCCTACCAGTCCCGCGAGGACGTCTGCCGCTACATCCCGTACGCGCCGCGGACGCGCGAGCGGGTGCTCGAGCGGATCACCGCGCCGCACGGGCGCTCGTTCCTCGACCAGCCGGGGGACGCGCTGTCGGTCGCGGTGCAGCTGCGTTCGAGCGGGGAGCTCGTCGGCGACGTCGTGCTGTTCTGGCACAGCGAGGAGCACCGCAGCGGCGAGATCGGCTACGTCTTCTCGCCCGACCACACCGGCCACGGCTACGCGACCGAGACGGCCCACGCGCTGCTGCGGCTGGGTTTCGCCGGTCTCGGCCTGCACCGGATCGTGGCCCGCGTCGACGCGCGCAACACCGCGTCGGCCGCGGTGGCCCGCCGGATCGACATGCGGCAGGAGGCGCACCTGGTGCAGAACGAGTGGTTCAAGGGCGAGTGGAGCGACGAGCTGGTGTTCGCGATCCTGCAGGACGAATGGCGGGCCGCTCAGGTCAGCTGAGCGCAGCCGCCAGGTCGGCCAGCAGGTCCTCGACGTTCTCGATGCCGACGGACAGCCGGACCAGGTCGCCGGGCACCTCGAGCGCGGACCCGGCCACGCTGGCGTGCGTCATCTTGCCCGGGTGCTCGATCAGCGACTCGACGCCACCGAGCGACTCCCCCAGCGTGAACAGCTCGACCAGCTCGCACACCTTGAGCGCGGCCTCCTCGCCCCCGCGCAGGCGGAAGGAGATCATCCCGCCGAACCCGGTCATCTGCCGGGCCGCGATCTCGTGCCCGGGGTGCTCGGGCAGGCCGGGGTACAGGACGGCCGAGACGCCGGGATGACCGCTCAGGTAGTCGACGATCCTCGCCGCGTTGCTGCAGTGCCGGTCCATCCGCACGCCGAGGGTCTTGATGCCCCGCAGCACCAGCCACGAGTCGAACGGACCGGCGATAGCCCCCATCGAGTTCTGGTGGAAGGCCAGGTCCGGCCCGAGCTCGTCGTCCGCGGTGACGAGCGCGCCACCGACGACGTCCGAGTGGCCGCCGAGGTACTTGGTCATCGAGTGGACGACGACGTCGGCGCCGAGTGAGATCGGCTGCTGCAGGTACGGGCTGGCGAAGGTGTTGTCGACGACCAGCCGCGCCCCCGCCGCATGGGCGATCTCGGCCAGGGCGGCGATGTCGGCGATGCCCAGCAGCGGGTTGGTCGGCGTCTCGCACCAGATGACCTTGGTGCTCTCGCGCATCGCGGACCGCACGGCGTCAAGGTCGTTCAACGGGACCGGCGTGTACTCCAGGCCCCAGTTCGACAGGACCCGCGCGATGAGCCGGAACGTGCCGCCGTACGCGTCGCCGGGCAGGATCACGTGATCGCCGGGGCGGCAGAGCATCCGCAGCAGGGTGTCCTCGGCGGCCAGCCCGCTGGCGAACGCCAGCCCCCGGGTGCCACCCTCCAGCGCGGCGAGCGCCGACTCCAGCGCGGTCCGGGTCGGGTTGGCGCTGCGGCTGTACTCGTACCCGCCGCGCAGGCCGCCGACGCCGTCCTGCTTGTACGTCGAGGTCTGGTAGATCGGGACGGCCACCGCGCCCGTCAGCGGGTCGGGCTCCTGTCCGGCGTGGATGGCGAGGGTGTCGAAGCCCTGTCGCGACGCTGCGTCAGTCATGCCCCCACGCTACCGAAAGTCCATGCATTGAGAACCCACGCGGAGAGCTAGTGCGGGTGGGCCAGGTGCCCGAGCAGGTCCTGACGGGTGAGGACGCCGGCCGGCTTGCCGTCGACGTGGACCAGCAGGGCGTCGGCGTGGCTCAGCGCCTGGACCGCCGAGGCCACCGGCTCGCCGGAGCCGATGATCGGCAACGAGGCGCCCATGTGCGGCTCGAGGGCATCGGCCAGCGAGGCCGTCCCGGCGAACAGGGCGTCCAGCAGCGCCCGCTCGGACACCGACCCGACGACCTCGCCCGCCGTCACCGGCGGCTCGGCCCGCACGACCGGCATCTGCGAGACGCCGTACTCGCGCAGGATGTCGATCGCCTCGCGCACGGTCTCGTTCGGGTGCGCGTGCACCAGGGACGGGGTCTCGCCGCTCTTGCCGCGCAGCACGTCGCCGACCGTCGTCTCGGTCGACTCCTGCAGGAAGCCGTAGTCGGACATCCAGGTGTCGCTGAAGATCTTGGACAGGTAGCCCCGGCCGCCGTCGGGCAGCAGCACGACCACGACGTCGTCCGGACCGCACTTCTGCGCGACCCGGAGCGCGGCCACGACCGCCATGCCGCACGAGCCGCCGACCAGCAGCCCCTCCTCCCGGGCCAGCCGCCGCGTCATCTCGAACGAGTCGCCGTCGGACACGGCCACGATCTCATCGCAGATGTCGCGGTCGTAGGTGCTCGGCCAGAAGTCCTCGCCCACGCCCTCGACCAGGTACGGACGTCCGGTCCCGCCGGAGTAGACCGAGCCCTCGGGATCGGCGCCGATCACCCGGACGCGGGCGTTCTGCTCCTTGAGGTAGCGACCCGCGCCACTGATCGTCCCCCCGGTGCCCACCCCGGCGATGAAGTGGGTGATCCGGCCGTCGGTCTGCTCCCACAGCTCGGGGCCGGTGCTCTCGTAGTGCGACTGCGGGTTGGCCGGGTTGGCGTACTGATCGGGCTTCCAGCCGCCCGGCGTCTCGCGGGACAGCCGGTCGGACACCGAGTAGTACGAGCTGGGGTCCTCGGGGGCGACGGCCGTCGGGCAGACGACGACCTCCGCGCCGTACGCGCGCAGAGTGTTGATCT
>JBDTGE010000091.1:0-10470 GCA_039937575.1 Jatrophihabitantaceae bacterium | reverse complement strand
GGGAGCGCCGCTCTACACCGACGACTTGGTCTATCGCACCAAGGACGTGCTGCACGCCCATCCGGTGCAGGTACTGCAGGCGCACGCGCGGGTCACCGCACTGCGAACCGAGCGCGCGCTGCTCGTGCCCGGTGTCGTGCGCGTGTTGACCGCGGCCGACGTGCCCGGCGTCAACGACGCGGGCGTCAAGCACGACGAACCGCTGTTCCCCGACGAGGTCATGTTCTTCGGCCACGCCGTCTGCTGGGTGCTCGGCGAGACGCTGGAAGCCGCCCGGCTCGGCGCCGCGGCCGTCGAGGTCGAGGTCGAGGCACTCCCCAGCTACATCTCGGTCGGCGACGCGATCACCGCAAACAGCTTTCAGGGCGCTTCGCCGCAGCTGAGGCGAGGGGACATCGACGCGGGCTTCGCCGACGCTGCTCACGTGTTCAGCGGCGAGTTGGAGTTCGCCGGCCAGGAGCACTTCTACCTGGAGACGCACTGCGCCCTCGCCTACGTCGACGAGGCCGAGCAGGTCTTCGTCCAGAGCAGTACCCAGCACCCGTCCGAGACGCAGGAGATCGTGGCTCATGTGCTCGGCCTGCGCAGCCACGAGGTCACCGTGCAGTGCCTGCGGATGGGCGGCGGCTTCGGCGGCAAGGAGATGCAGCCGCACGGCTTCGCGGCGATCGCCGCGCTCGGTGCCCGGTTGACCGGGCGACCGGTGCGGCTGCGCTTGACCCGCCCCCAGGACCTCACGATGTCCGGCAAGCGGCACGGTTTCCACGCCGAGTGGCGCGTCGCCTTCGACTCCGACGCTCGCCTGCAGGCGCTCGACGCGACCCTGACTGCGGACGGCGGCTGGAGCCTGGACCTGTCCGAGCCGGTGCTCGCCCGCGCGCTGTGCCACATCGACAACGCCTACTGGATCCCGAACGTCCGGGTGAACGGGCGGATCGCCAAGACGAACAAGACGTCCCAGACCGCGTTCCGCGGCTTCGGCGGCCCCCAGGGCATGCTCGTCATCGAGGACATCCTCGGCCGGTGCGCCCCGCTGCTCGGCATCGACGCGATGGAACTGCGCCGCCGCAACTTCTACCGCGAGGGGCAGAGCACCCCGTACGGGCAGCCCGTTCGGCATCCGGAACGGATCGCGGAGCTCTGGCAGCAGGTGACCGACGACGGCGACGTCCTTGACCGGCAGGCCGAGATCGACGGGTTCAACGCCGCGCACAAGCACACCAAGCGTGCCCTGGCGATGACCCCGGTCAAGTTCGGCATCTCCTTCAACCTCACCGCGTTCAACCAGGCGGGCGCACTCGTCCACGTCTACAAGGACGGCTCGGTACTGATCAACCACGGCGGCACCGAGATGGGACAGGGTCTGCACACCAAGATGTTGCAGGTGGCGGCGACCACGCTGGGCATCGGGCTGGACCGGGTGCGGCTCGCCCCGACGCGGACCGACAAGGTGCCCAACACCTCGGCCACCGCGGCGAGTTCCGGAGCGGACCTCAACGGCGGCGCGGTCAAGAACGCCTGCGAGCAGATCCGCGAACGGCTGGTACAGGTGGCCGCGACCGGGCTCGGTATCAACGCAGCTGACGTGCGCATCGTCGACGGTGTCGCCCGCGCTCTCGGCGCGGCCGACCCACACATCGAATGGAGCGCGCTCGTGCTGAGCGCGTACCTGCAGCGGGTCCAGCTGTCGGCCGCCGGCTTCTACCGCACCGAGGGCCTGCACTGGGACTCGTCGCTCATGCAGGGCTCGCCGTTCAAATACTTCGCCTACGGCGTGGCCGCAACCGAGGTCGAGGTCGACGGCTTCACCGGCGCATACCGCACCCGGCGCGTCGACATCGTCCACGACGTGGGCGACAGCCTGTCCCCCCTCGTGGACCTCGGGCAGATCGAGGGCGGCTTCGTCCAAGGCGCAGGCTGGCTCACGCTCGAAGACCTGCGCTGGGACGACAGCGACGGCCCGACGCGCGGGCGCCTGTCCACGCAGGCCGCCAGCACCTACAAGCTCCCGAGCTTTTCCGAGATGCCCGAGGTCTTCAACGTCATGCTCATGACGAACGCGACCGAGGACGGCGCAGTTTACGGATCGAAGGCGGTCGGCGAGCCGCCGCTCATGCTGGCCTTCTCGGTGCGTGAAGCCTTGCGGCAGGCGGCGGCCGCCTTCGGCCCGGCCGGGATCAGCGTCGACCTCGCGTCGCCGGCGACGCCCGAAGCCGTCTACTGGGCCGTCGAGCAGGCCCGTAGGCGCACCGAGCACGGCCACGTGGACGAGGGGTCCCCCGGTGTCGTCCCGCCGCAGCCGGGCAACGGCGCACACGCCATGCATCCGGAGTCCGAGCGCACCCGGCCCGCGGTGAGTCATGTCTGAGCTCAACTGGCTGAGCGCCGTTGCCCGGCTGCGGGCCGCCCGTGTGCCCGGCGTACTGGTCACCCTGACCAGCGTGCGCGGACACGCTCCGCGTGCCGCCGGCGCCAAGATGGTCGTCAGCGCCTCGGCCTGCTGGGGGTCGATCGGCGGCGGCAACATCGAGGCTGTAGCGATCGACCGGGCTCGCGAGTTGCTCACCGCTCCCAGGCCCGAACCGGAAACGCTCACCGCCACCCTCTCGGACAAGGCGCCTTACCAGTACGGTGTGCAGTGCTGCGGCGGGACGGTCGGCGTGCTGCTCGAGCCGCTGCCGGTCGTGCCCGCGGTCGCCGTCTTCGGGGTGGGTCACGTTGGCCTGGAACTGGCCCGCATCCTCGCCCGTCACGACATCGAGCTGCACCTGATCGACACCCGTCCGGACCAGCTCACCGACGAGCGGCTCGCCGTTCTGTCCGACGCGCTGGCCCAGGTGCACGTCCACCACGTGCCACTACTGCCCGAGATCGTCCTGGGCGAACTGCCACCGGGTACCCACCTGCTGATCATGACTCACGACCATGCCGAGGACGCCGCGCTGTGCGACGCGGTCCTTCGCCAGGGCGAGTTCGGCTCGATCGGGCTGATCGGATCGGCCGGCAAGTGGGCGCGGTTCCGCAGCAAGCTCGCTGACGATGGCCACGATGCTCCTGCGATCGCGCGGATCACGACCCCCATCGGCCTGGCTGACATCCGGGGGAAGGAGCCGGCGACCATCGCGGTCAGCGTGGCGGCGGAGCTGATACGGACGTTCGAGCGCGAGGCGGCCCCTCGACCGGCACCGTCAGTGGACGCATGACGCTGTACCGCGCCCGGGTCCTGGACACACCCGATGATCCGTTCCACGGCGCCGGCCTGCGCTCGGACGAGGACGCGGGATTGCTGGTCCTCGACGGTTCGATCCGGCAGCGGGGCCCGTTCGCCGAGGTGCGATCGCAGCACCGCGACGAGACGGTCGTCGATCTGAGCGACGGGCTGCTCCTTCCCGGATTCGTCGACACGCACGTCCACTTCCCGCAGATGCGGGCCATCGGTGCACTCGGCCTGCCCCTGCTCGAGTGGCTCGATCGGTGCGCGCTGCCGGAGGAGGCGCGCCTGTCCGACCTGGCGTACGCCACCGCGGTGGCCGCCGAGTTCATCAACGCGCTCGCCGACGCCGGCACGACCACCGCCCTCGTGTTCGGCTCCCATTTCGCCCCCGCCGTCGACGTTCTCTTCCGAGCGGCTGCCGAGCGTGGCCTACGGGTGACGAGCGGCCTCGTGGTCGGCGACCGGATGCTGCGGCCCGAGCTCCACACGACCCCGGCCCGCGCACACGAGCAGGGCTTGGCGCTCGCCGCACGCTGGCACGGCCGCGGTCTGAATCGCTACGCGGTGACCCCACGCTTTGCGCTGTCCTGCACCGACGACCTGCTCGCCTCGTGCGCGGCGCTGCTGACGGACGTGCCGGGCAGCTGGTTCACCTCGCACCTCAACGAGAACACGGACGAGATCGCCCTGGTGCAGCAGCTGTTCGGCTGCAGCTATCTGGACAGCTACGACCGGCACGGTCTGGTCGGGCCGCAGAGCGTCTTCGCCCACAACGTCCATCCGACCGACGGTGAGCTCAAGCAACTCGCGGCCGGTGGCTCCAGCGTGGCGCACTGCCCGACCAGCAACTCTGCGCTCGGCAGCGGGCTCTTCCCGCTGGACCGGCACCTGGCCAACAACGTGCCGGTCGCGCTCGGCAGCGACGTCGGAGCCGGTACCGGCTTCTCGCTGTTCAAGGAGGGGCTGCAGGCGTACTTCGTGCAGCAGCTCCGCGGCGCCGACGGCGTCCGGCTCAACGCCACGCACCTACTGCACCTGGCAACGGCCGCGGGAGCCGACGCGCTGGGGCTACGCGACCGGATCGGCGACCTCGGTGTCGGCCGGCGATTCGACGCGCTGTGGGTGCACCCGCCCGCGGGCTCGACCTTGGAGGTCGGCCTGCGCCACGCGGCGGGCCCCGAGGATGCGCTCGCCCGGACCTTCGCGCTCGCCACGACGCACGACGTCAGGGGCGTGTGGGTCGACGGTGTACCCGTCAAGCCGGTTGGGGGTGGTCGCCCGTAGTGCGTCGGCGTTTCCGCGATGCGGAATCATGTTATCGTCGGTGGCCGAGACCCAGGTGAAGATGGAGGATCCGTGGCTGCTGAGGCCGTGCCGGACGGCCGCGTCCGTTCCAGTGTTCAGTCGATCGATCGAACCTTCGCGATCCTGGAAGCCATGGCCGACGCCGGTGGCGTCATCGGGCTCTCCCAGCTCGCGACCGAGGCCGACCTGCCGTTGGCGACGATCCATCGGCTGGTGCGCACGCTGGTCGACCTCGGTTACGTGCGTCAGGAGCCCTCCCGCCAGTACTCGCTAGGTCCGCGCCTGATGCGGCTCTCGGACGCGAGCACGAAGCGCCTGGGCGCCTTGGCCAACCCGATCATGGCCACCGTCGTGGACGCCCTCGGCGAGTCGGTCAATCTCGCGATCCTCGACGGCGACGAGATCGTCTACGTCGCGCAGGTGCAGCCCTCGCGCAACTTCATGCGGATGTTCACCGAGGTCGGGCGCCGCACGCTCCCCCACACCACCGCGGTCGGCAAGGCGATCCTGGCCCGGGCGCCCGAGCGCCAGGTCCTGGACCTGCTGGCTCGTACCGGCATGCCGCGGCTGACCGACCACACTCTGACGAGCCCGTCGGCGTTTCTCGACGACCTCGAGCGGATTCGCGCCCGCGGCTACGCACTCGACGACGGCGAGCAGGAGCTCGGAGTCCGCTGCGTCGCCGTCGTCGTCCCGGAAGCGCCCCGCCCCATGGCCGTGTCGATGTCCGGACCGCTCACCCGCATGACCGACGACATGGTCGCCACGGCCGCGCCGATCCTGCACGACGCGGCCGCGGCGATCGGGGCCGAACTCGGGGTACCGGCCCGCGTGCATCCCGCCGACGAACAGAGCGCCTGACCAACCTCGTCCTCCGCTGGGCGACGGGCTGACCCCTGGCCCGGCGCGCGCCGTCGCGCACCCGGGCGGGGCGCCCGCCATCGCGCCACGCCACGCGGCCCAGATCATCGGATTCGCTCGCCCCAGCCTCTTGACGGCATCGAGTGATGCAGCTAACTTATCTGCTGAGCGAAATAATATATCCGCATAGCGGAAACGCTCAAGAAGGTTGCGGCAGCCCCTAGGAGGTCTCATGTCGCTGGACCAGACCGTGAGCAACAGTCCGGACCCCGCTCCGGCGCGCAAACGAGTGCATCCCGTGGATGAGGTTCTCGCCCCGCATCGGTTGGCGATCTTCGGGCTGCAGCACCTGTTCATCATGTACGCCGGGGCGGTGGCGGTTCCGCTCATCGTGGGTCCGGCCATCGGCCTGAAGTCGCACGACATCGCCATCCTGGTGAGCGCGGACCTTCTGGTCTCCGGTATCGCCACCATCATCCAGTCGGCCGGCATCTCCCGGTTACTCGGTGTCCGGCTGCCGGTGGTCGCCGGAGCGACCTTCACCGTGCTGAATCCGATGATCATCGTCGCCACCCAGTACGGCGGCCGTTCGGGTCTGCCCTACGTGTACGGCGCGCTGCTGGTGTCGGGCGTCTTCGGCCTCATCATCGCCAAACCGTTCTCGATGGTCGTGCGGTTCTTCCCGCCGCTGGTGGCCGGCACCGTCATCTGCATCATCGGCCTCTCATTGGCCGGCGCGGACATCGGACTGATCTACGGCGACGCACAGAACGGCGACAAGTTCGTCGGCAGCGTCGGGCGCATCGCGCTGGCCGGCCTGGTGATCCTGCTCATCCTGGTGATCAGCCGGGTCTTCCGCGGGTTCATCGGGCAGATCGCCGTGCTGTTGAGCCTGGTGACCGGCACGGTCGTCGCGTCCTTCATGCACATGGTGAGCTTCAGCAACGTCTCGTCCGCCGCGTGGTTCGGCGCTCCGAAGATCTTCCACTTCGGCCACCCGAAGTTCGCCGGCGCCGCGATCATCACGATGTGCATCGTGATGCTGGTGACCTACACCGAGTCCACGGCGGACATGCTGGCCGTCGGTGAGATGGTCGACAAGGAGCTGACCCCCAACGACCTGGCCCGCGGCCTGGCCACCGATGGGCTGTCCGCCGTCCTGGCCTCGTTCACCAACTCCTTCCCGGACACCGCTTTTGCCGAGAACGTCGGCCTGGTGGGTCTGACCAAGATCCGCAGCCGATGGGTGGTCACGACCTGTGGCGTCTTCCTGCTGATCCTGGGCCTGATCCCCAAGGTCGGCCAGGTGATCGCTGACCTGCCCGGGCCGGTCATCGGCGGCGGCGCGACGGTCATGTTCGCGATGGTGACCGCCGTCGGCATCCAGACGCTGCACAAGGTCAACTTCGAAGGCAACCACAACCTGCTCATCGTGGCCGCCTCCCTGGCCGTGGGCCTGCTGCCGGCGTTCGACCAGAACTTCTACAACAAGTTCCCGAAGGACTTCCAGGTCATCTTCGGCTCCAGCATCACGGCCACCGTGATCGTGGTGTTCACGCTGAACCTGGTGTTCAACCACTGGACGAGCGGCCGGCCTCGCGAGAGCGCTGTCCAGGCCGCACTCGACGAGGGCGCGGTCGCGGTGGACGTTCCCGACGGCGGCGTCCGGCGGCGCCGCACCGGCGGCGGCGAGGACCCCGCAGCGCTCGACCACCCCCGTCCGTAGGTACGCGGGCAGGTGACGCTGGCTCGGTCGTCACCTGCCCGCCTCGCCCGGCCCGGCGTTTCACCAGAGGCCGCGACGGCACAGTGCGAGCATTGGGTCCGAGCGCGAGCCGACAGGAGCGGACAGTGGCAGGACAGTCAGTGCAGGCAACACCGTCATCGGTGGCAGAGAACGACCTCGTCCTCACGTTGGACGCGCTGGAGTTCGTCGCCGACCTGCAGCGGCGCTTCGGCGCCCGGCGCGAGGATCTGCTGCAGGCCCGCAAGACGCGGTACGCCGACACGGCCCGAACCGGACGGTTCGACTTCCTGGCCTCCACGGCAGCCGTGCGAGCAGCCGACTGGTCAGTGGCCCAGGCGCCGCGTGACCTGCGGGATCGCCGGGTCGAGATCACCGGACCGCCCGAGGCGAAGATGGCGATCAACGCGCTGAACTCCGGTGCGCAGGTGTGGCTCGCCGACCTCGAGGACGCGAACACCCCGCACTGGTCCAACGTCGTAGGTGGGCAGGTTGTGCTCCGGCAGGTCGTGCGCCAGAACCTCACCTTCACCTCGGTGGACGGGAACGACTACCGTCTGCGCACCGATCAGCCGCTGGCTGTGCCCGTGATCCGTCCCCGCGGGTGGCATCTGGACGAGCGGCATGTCCAGGTCGACGGTCGGGCGTCGATCGGGGCGTTGGTCGACTTCGGGCTGTACTTCTTCCACAACGCCCGTGAACTCATCGCGCGGGGCAGCGGTCCGTACTTCTACCTGCCCAAGATCGAAAGCCATCTCGAGGCGCGGCTATGGGCCGACGTGTTCGCCCGGGCCGAGCAGCAACTCGGCATCCAGCACGGCACGGTGCGCGCCACCATCCTCATCGAGACGATCCCGGCGGCGTTCGAGATGGAGGAGATCCTGTACGAGCTGCGGGAGTACGCGAGTGGCCTGAACGCCGGGCGTTGGGACTACCTGTTCAGCATCATCAAGAACTTTCGCGAGCGCGGGCCGCGGTTCGTCCTTCCTGATCGCAACCAGGTCACGATGACCGCACCGTTCATGCGCGCCTACACCGAACTGCTCGTGACGACGTGCCATCGGCGAGGAGCCTTCGCGATCGGAGGGATGGCGGCGTTCATCCCCAGCCGCCGCGATCGCGCCGTCAACGAGACGGCGCTGGCCAAGGTCCGGCAGGACAAGGAGCGCGAGGCCCGCGACGGCTTCGACGGGTCGTGGGTCGCGCACCCCGATCTCGTTCCCGTATGCCGCGAGGTCTTCGACGGGGTGCTCGGCCGGCAGCCCAATCAGCTCGAGCGTCGGCGTGAGACCAGCGCCGTCACCTCGGAGCAGCTGTTGGACGTCGCGGCCACGCCGGGAACGAGGACTCTCGCGGGGCTCCACAACTCCGTGTCCGTCGCGCTGCGCTATCTCCGCGCGTGGCTCGGCGGGTCCGGGGCGGTCGGCATCTTCAACCTGATGGAGGACGCCGCGACTGCGGAGATCTGCCGGTCCCAGGTCTGGCAGTGGATCCGCAACGGCGTCGAGCTCGATGACGGCCGACGGGTCGACCGCGAACTCGTGTCGAGCATCGTCGCCGAGGAGTTCGCGGCGATCCGCGCGGAGTCGCCCGACGGCGACGCTCATCTCGAGCCGGCCCGCCGACTGTTCGAGACGCTTGCGCTCGATGACGCGTACGTCGATTTCCTGACCGTCGCCGCCTACGACCTGCTGGACTGACGCTGATGCCTGACTGGACCCTCGACTCGCTGAACCGCCCGCAGGATGAGGATGCGCTTCGCGACGCACTGCACCGGTGTTGCGCTGCGCAGTCGTGGATATCGTCCATTGACGGTGGTCGTCCGTACCGCGACGAGGACGCGCTCGGTGACGCGTCCGACGAGGCGACCGCGGCGCTGGACGCCGCCGGCCTCGCCGAGGCACTGGACGGCCATCCGCGCATCGGACAGCAGGCACCGAGCCACAGCGGTGCCTGGTCGCGGCAGGAGCAGGCCGGCGTCTCCGCCGCGGACGGCAGCGTCCGTGCGGATCTCGCCGCGGCCAACGCCGCCTACGAGGAACGCTTCGGACAGCTCTACCTGGTCTGCGCCACGGGCCGGAGCGCCGACCAGTTGTTGGCCCTGTGTCGGGCCCGGCTGACGAACGACCCGCGCACCGAGCACGCCGTCGTCCTCGACGAGCTGGCCAAGATCAACCGGCTGCGGCTGGGCAAACTACTGCACGCGGAAAGCTCATGAGCCTGTCGACCCACGTCCTCGACGCGACGGCCGGCGTCCCCGCCGTCGGCGTGTCGGTGACGCTCGAACGGCGCACCGGCACGGCGTGGGCGGCCGCCGCGCAGGGACACACCGACCGTGACGGGCGGATCGCTGATCTCGGTGTCCCGGACGCCGGCGTGTACCGCCTCAGCTTCGCCACCGGCGCCTTCTTCGCCGCGAGGGACGTCGCCACGTTCTACCCGGAGGTGACGGTGACCTTCGAGATCGTCGATCCCGCGGCGCACCACCACGTGCCGCTGCTGCTCAGCCCGTTCGCGTTCTCGACCTACCGCGGCAGTTGAGCGATGGCCACCATCGTCGTCGACGGGTGCGCGATCGCCACGATCGACGCGTCGGGCACCGAGTACGCGACCGGCCACCTCGTCATCACCGACGGGTTGGTCGCCGCCGTCGGCCCGGGCCCGGCGCCACCGATCGACGGCGCCCGTCGGGTGGACGGCTCGGGCTGCCTCGCGACGCCCGGGCTCGTGAACACCCACCACCACCTGTACCAGTGGCTGACCCGAGGCCACGCGCAGGACGGCACGCTCTTCCAATGGCTGAGCACCCTGTACCCCATCTGGTCGCACCTGGACGACGAGCTCGAGTTCGCCGCGGCGAGCGCGGGACTGGCGGCCCTCGCACTCTCGGGCTGCACCACCGCGATGGATCACCACTACCTGTTCCCCGCCGGCGGCGGGGATCTGCTGGCCGCCGAGATCGACGCGGCCCGGCGCATCGGCCTGCGCTTTCACCCAATGCGAGGCTCGATGAACCTCGGCCGCTCGGCCGGCGGGCTGCCGCCCGACGAGGTCGTCGAGGACGCCGAGGCCATCCTCGCCGCGTGCCAGGACGCGGTCCGCACCTATCACGACGCGAGCTTCGACTCGATGCTGCGCATCGGCATCGCACCGTGCTCCCCCTTCTCGGTCACCGCTGACCTGATGCGCGAGTGCGCGGACCTCGCGCGGCATCTCGGCGTCCGACTGCACACCCACCTGGCCGAAACGAAGGACGAGGAGCAGTTCTGCCTCGCCACGTTCGGAGCGCGGCCGGTGGACTACGTCGAATCGCTGGGCTGGTTGGGTGAGGACGTCTGGCTCGCAC
>JBDTGE010000090.1:0-12043 GCA_039937575.1 Jatrophihabitantaceae bacterium | reverse complement strand
GGCGTCGTGTTCGGCGACATCGGCACCAGCCCGCTCTACGCGCTGCAGACCGTCTTCTCGATCGACCACAGCGCGGTCAAGGCCACACCGTCGGACGTCTACGGCGTCATCTCGCTGGTGTTCTGGTCGATCCTGCTGATCGTCTCGGTCAAGTACGTCGTGTTCATCCTGCGCGCGGACAATGACGGCGAGGGCGGGATCATGGCGCTGGCCGCGCTGGCCCGCCAGAGCGTGGGCCGATCCGGGCGATTGGTGGCAGTCGCGATGATGCTCGGCGTCCTTGGGGCCTCGCTGTTGTTCGGCGACAGCGTGATCACGCCCGCGATCTCCGTGCTGTCCGCAGTGGAGGGCATCAAGGTCGCCTCGCCCGGAGTCGGCAACGTCGTGCTGCCGATCGGCATCGCGATCCTCGCCGTGCTCTTCGCCGTGCAGCGATTCGGCACGCACCAGGTCGGCCGGTTCTTCGGGCCGGTGATGGTCCTGTGGTTCGTGACCATCGCCGTCATCGGCCTGCCGAGGATCGCGGCCCATCCGGCCATCCTGCGGGGACTATCGCCCAGCTACTCGGTCCTGTTCGTCGCCGACCACCCGTACGTCGCGTTCGTGGCGATGGGTGCGGTCGTCCTGGCCATCACCGGGGCCGAGGCGCTGTACGCCGACATGGGTCACTTCGGCCGGCCGCCGATCCGTCGCGCCTGGTTCTTCATGGTCTTCCCGGCCCTGACGCTGAACTACCTCGGCCAGGGCGCGCTGATCCTGCACAGCCCCGCGGCCGTCGCCAACCCGTTCTTCAACCTGGTGCCGACGTGGGGACGCATCCCGATGGTCGTGCTGGCCACCCTGGCGACGGTCATCGCCTCGCAAGCCGTCATCTCCGGCGCGTTCTCCGTCACGCGGCAGGCGATGCGGCTGGGCTTCCTGCCCCACCTCACCGTCCGGCACACGTCGACCAAGGAGGGCGGGCAGATCTACGTACCCGGCGTGAACTGGCTGCTGTTCGGCGGCGTGCTCCTGCTGATGGTCTCGTTCCGCTCGTCCGCCCGACTGGCCACCGCGTACGGGCTCGCGGTGACCGGCACGCTGATCCTGACGACCGCGCTGTTCTTGATCATCGCCCGGTCGATCTGGCACTGGGCGTTGTGGCGGCTGGTCGTGATCGCGATCGTGTTCGGCGGGGTCGAGCTGATGTTCTTCGCGGCCAACCTGACCAAGGTCGCCCACGGTGGCTGGCTGCCCCTGCTGATCGGCGCGATCGTGGTGACGATCATGACGACGTGGCAGCGCGGCCGCAACGTGATCACCGAGCGCCGGATCGGTCTCGAGGGCTCGCTCACCGACTTCATCGAGGATCTCCACACGCAGCAGATCACCCGCGTGCCCGGCACTGCGGTGTTCCCCCATCCGACCAAGCAGACGGTGCCCCTCGCACTGCGGGCCAACGTCGAGTTCAACCAGGTGGTGCACGAGCACGTCGTCATCGTGTCGGTCGTGTCCGAGAACGTCCCGCACGTGCCGCGCCGCGAGCGGCTGTCGGTCGACTCCCTCGGCTACTCCGACGACGGAATCGTGCACCTCGCCGTACGCTTCGGCTTCCAGGACGACCAGAACATGCCGGCGACGCTGCGCGATGCGTTCATGCTGACCGACGAGCTCGAGGTCGATCCGGACACGGCGTTCTACTTCCTCTCGCACATCACCATCGAGCGCGGGGACCGCGGCGCCATGATGAACTGGCGCAAGCGACTGTTCATCGCACTGGCCCACAACGCAGCGACGCCGGCCGTCTACTTCCAGCTGCCGGTCGACCGGACGATCGTGATGGGTTCGCGCGTGGACCTGTGAGCGCTCACTCCGGCCGCGGCAGCAGCCCGTCGGAGATGATCTTGCGCTGGATCTCGGACGTGCCCTCGAAGATCGTGGTCAGCCGGGCATCGCGCCAGTAGCGCTCAACCGCCCGCTCGGTCGTGTAGCCGTTCCCGCCGTGCAGCTGCATCCCCTGGCTGGTCACCGCCGCGGCCATCTCGCTCGCGCGCAGCTTGGCCATCGCCGCCTGCCGCGTGCAGTCGGCGCCGGTGTCGATCAGATGCGCGACCTGCCGGTACAGCGCGCGGCTCTGCTCGACCTCGCTCGCCATGTCGGCCAGGGCGAAGCGCAGGGCCTGGAAGTCGCCGATCGGATGGCCGAACTGCTCGCGTTCCTGCAGGTAGAGCGTGCAGTCCTCGACCGCGCCCTGGGCCAGGCCGACCGCCCGGGCCGCCGTCTGCACCCGGGCCAGGTCGAGCCAGGCCCCGACGCCGGAGAAGCCGCTGTCCTCGCCTGGCCCGGTGGTCACGACGTTGCCGGCCGGCAGGCGCACGCCGTCGAACGCCAGGTCCCAGGTCAGGAAGCCGTGGTAGCCGATCTTGTCGATGGGTGTGCCGGTGAGCCCGTCCGGAAAGCCGCCGCGCTCCTTCTCCAGCAGCAGCGTCTGCAGCCCGTCCGAGCGCGACTCGCCCGGCTCGGCGTCACGCGTACGCACGAGTACCTGGATGAAGTCGGCCGCTTCGGCGTTCCCGCACCACCGCTTGCGCCCGGTGATCACCCACTCGTCACCGTCCCGTACCGCCCGGGTCTGCACGCCGGCCAGATCGGACCCGACGTCCGGCTCGGACAGCGCGATCGCGCCGATCCAGTCGCCGCGGGCCGAGCGGGCGAGCAACTTGGCCCGGCGGGAGTCGTCGGCCAGGCCGGTCCCCAGGCCCTGCCCCCGTGCCAGGATGCTGGCCACGCTCATCCAGGCGCGCGCCAGCTCCTCGGCGACCAGGCAGTACTCGAACGCGCCCAGGCCGAGGCCGCCGTGCTCGGTGTCGATCGTGATGCCGAAGTAGCCGAGCTCGGCCAGCCGGCCCAGCAGCGACGGCGGGATGAGCCCCTTCTGCCGATCGAGCTCGTTGGCCAGCGGCAGCACCTCGTCCCGAGCAAAGGCGCGAGCCTGCTCCATCAACGCCTGCCGCGCCGGTGCGTGCCACGGCGCGGTCAGCTCGGGGCGGGCGGCGCTCTTGGTCACGGACACGGACCGAGTCTGCCGCACTCGGTCGGCGAGGCGCCGTGATCGGGACGACGTACCGCCGCGGCCGTCAGTTCCGGTTAGCCATCGGCACGGTCGCCTCAGGCTGATCGGCGGCGAGCGGATCACGCCGCTCGCTCGCGTCGCCGACCCGCCGGTCGCCGGCGTCGCCGACCCGTCGCTCGCTCGCGTGGGCGCCACCACGATCGGGCTGATCACCCGCACGGCGGTCGCGCCGCTCTGCGCCGGTTCGACGATCGACCGGATTGCGATCGCTCGAGCGCCGGTTGTGGCTCGGCGGCGCGGTCGGCGGGATGGCGAAGATCTTGAACGGGCCGTCGCCCTCGGCGTGGACGCCGGACTCGGTCGCGGCGACACCGCGGTAGAGCACCTCCTGCCAGGTCGGCTCCGGCGTGGTCGCCACCGCGATCTTCCGGCCGCGCATGAGCTGCACGGGTTCGGTCCGCTGGGCGACGTACAGGTGCTCGACGAAGCCGAGCCAGAGGTCGGTGAGCGTGTTGCGCAGGCCCATGAACGCGAACACCGCGTACGTCGCGGCGACCGCGTTGATGCCGGCGAACGCGGCGTTGCCCCAGTTGTGCACGTGGTAGTCGCGGACGAACGTGAACGCCGAGTAACCGATGATCACCAGCGGGGACAGGGCGAACAGCAGCGGCGTCGCGGTCCGGTTGCTCACCTTGGGCGTGCGGGCGAACGGGATCTTCTTGCCGGTGACCGCCTGCTGCAGCGACTTGACCACGCCGGCCAGGTTGACCGGCAACAGGATCAGGTTGAAGCCGTAGATGCGCAGCGCGTCGGTGCGTTTGTACCCGCACCGGTGCAGGTCGCTGGCCATGGCCAGGAAGTACGGCAGGGCGGCGAGCACGACGAGCGGGCTCAGCAGCTTGCTGTCGAACGGGTAGGCGAGCAGGAAGAGCAGGCCGAAGCTGCTCCAACACGTCGAGGCCATGTAGTTCACGCGCAGCAGGGTCTGCGCCGCGCTGCCGTGCTCGCCGCGCCGGTTCCGCTCGCGGCCGTTGCGCCAGAGCTTGGGCAGGATCAGCAGGCCGCCGTTGGCCCATCGACGACGCTGGATGCTGAGTGACCCGAAGTCCGGCGGCGTGGCCGAGTAGCTCAGCCGCTCCGGGTAGTTGAGCAACCACCAGCCGTGAATGCTGAGGTCGAGCGAGGACTCGGTGTCCTCGATGACGGTGCGGTCCTGGACGTAGCGCCGGATCTCGTGCTCGCCGCGGAGCTCGATCTCGACGATGTCATCGAGCGCCCGCTTGCGGATCACCGCGTTCGCGCCGACCCAGAACGTCGCGTCGTGATAGCTCATGCCCTGGTGCACGATGTGCTGCAGGTCGGTGGTGGCCCCGGCCAGACGTTCCATCCGCGTGCTGGATCCGGGGAACGCCGAGTACGGCGTCTGGGCCACGGCCAGCCGGTGGCTGTCGGGCCGGCTGAACAGGTGCACCAGGCGCAGGCAGTACTCCGGCAACAGCACGCTGTCCGCGTCGAGCGTCAGCAGGAAGTCCGCGTCGGGGATGACGATCGAGCCGGTGTTGGCCGACGGCGCCAGCACCAGGCCCTCGGCGGTGTGCCGTGGCTCGAAGCTACGTCCCATCAGGCCGATGTAGCTGTTCAGGTTCATCGCCTTGTTGGCCTCGTGCGAGAGCGAGGCGTAGAGCTTGCGCTCGAACCAGGTGATCTCGGCCCGGAAGGTCCAGGCCAGCCGGCGGTAGAGCTGGCGCATCCGCGTGCGCTCGATCCCCGCGCCGTCGTCGACCGCCATCACCAGCGCGGTGGCGACCGCCGCGAAGTCCTCGGCCAGAGCCCGCAGCACCTGGTCGGCGAAGAACGTGTCGACGTGGTCGTTGATCGGTTCCTGATCGGCCCGCTCGTAGAGCCAGTCCGAGGCCCACGCGAACTCGCCGGCCAGCTCGGTCAGCTCGAAGGCCTCCGGCGCCTGGCTGAGGCTCGAGGTCTCGAACCGCTCCAACGCGGCGGTGAAACGGCTGCGCGGCTCCGCCAGCCACTCGGTGAGTTCGGCGGCCAGACCACGCGCCTGGGCCAGGGACTTGGCGTGCTCGTTCGAGTTCGGGTGCGGCGGGTCGTCGAGCAGCAGGACCACGCGCAGGAACGGGTACTCCTGCAGCGCGGCGGACAGCATGGTCTTGCGGACAGTGCCGATCTCCTCACGGTAGGAGGGGATCAGCGCGGTCATGGTCGGCAGGCTCTCGTCGAACGACTCGTCGATGACCGCGCGCGGGACCCGGCGATGGGCCCGGCTGCGGTACAGCGAACCCTGGCGCGCGACCAGGTACAGCAACGAGGACAGCGTCAGGAACGACACGATGACGACGTAGCCGGCGCCCTCGGAGATGAAGCGCATGCCCTGCAGCCCACGGTTCACCAGCTGCGACACGATCGTCACCACGAGGTAGGCGACCCAGGCGACGACGGTGACCACGATCCCCAGTCGGCCCAGGGTGATCATCGCGTCGCTGGCGGCCGGGGCCACAGGCGGCAGGGGCTTGGTACGACGGTCGGCACCCCACTGACGGCGGGGGCGACTCTCGACGCGCTTGGACCTCATGGCCGGACTCCTGGCGGACGACGGGACTGACGTCGCTGGGGCGGGGGCGTTCGCGATCAGTTCGCCAGGCGACTTGGCACTTCGATAAACTTTACACTAACCTAACACTGCTGACTCCGGCAACCGATGAGACGAGAAGCCACATGACCCCCGAAGAGCGGGCCCACGCCGCGGCCGATCTGGACGTCGCCGTCCTGCCCGACGCGCCTCGGCGCCTGTCCTGGCTGCGGATCCTCGTCGTCGTCGCCGTGTTGGCCGCCGCCACGACCGGTGTGATCAGCGTCCGGTCGATCACCCGCTCGACCGCCGAGGCCCTCCCGACCTCGTCCTTCATGCCCTACGTCGACGTCACCGCCACGCCGCAGTACGCGTTCGAGAACCCGACGCAGTCGACCTCGGCCAGCCTGGTCCTGGGCTTCGTAGTCAGCTCGAAGCAGAACGCGTGCGACCCGAGCTGGGGCGCGGCGTACTCACTCGCTGCGGCCGCCGACACGATGGACCTGGACCGGCGGATCGCGCGCCTTCGCCAGCGCGGCGGACAGGTCGCGGTGTCCTTCGGCGGTGCCGCCAACTCCGAGCTGAGCATCGACTGCACCGATCCGCAGCAGCTGCTCGCCGCCTACACGTCGGTCGTCCACCGCTACTCCGTCGACACCATCGACCTCGACATCGAGGGCACCACCGCCTCGGACCCGGCCGTGTCCGCTCGACGCGCGCTCGCGATGTACCAGCTCCAGCAGGCCGAGAAGCGCGCCGGCCGCTCGCTACAGGTCTGGCTGACCCTGCCGGTCGCGCCGACCGGGCTCACCGCCTCGGGTGTCTCGGTGCTGTCGGCGATGCTGGCCGCGAAGGTCGACGTCGCCGGCGTCAACGCGCTGACGATGGACTATGGCCAGTCGCTGGCGACCGGCCAATCGCTGGAGGCGGCCAACGAGTCCGCGCTCACCGGCCTGGACCATCAGATCTCCGATGCGTACCAGGCGATCGGCGTCCATCTCAGCAATGACGCCGCGTGGCAGCGCATCGGTGCGACGCCGATGATCGGCCAGAACGACACCGTCTCCGAGCGGTTCAGCCTGGCCGATGCCCAGCGCCTGCTGGCCTTCGCCCAGCGCCACCACGTGCGGCGGCTGTCCATGTGGTCGGTCAACCGCGACCAGGCCTGCGGGCCGAACTACGCCGACGTCGCGCTGGTGTCCCCGAACTGCAGTGGCGTGAACCAAGGGACCTGGGCGTTCACCAGCGTCTTCGCCAAGTTCACCACCACCGCTCCGCCGGTGACGCCGGGCAGCGCGGCCCCGACCAGCGCGTACCCCGTCGTCGTAGTCCCGACCACCGTGGACAACCCGGCCACCTCGCCGTACGCCATCTGGAACCCGGTGCTGCCGTACCCGAGCGGCACCAAGATCGTCTGGCACCACAACGTGTACCAGGCGAAGTGGTACACGCAGGGCGACACCCCGGACCAGCCGGTCGCCTCCGCGTCGGACACGCCGTGGACGCTTATCGGCCCGGTCCTGCCGGGTGAGCACCCGCAGCCGACCCCGACGTTGAAGGCCGGCACGTTCCCGAACTGGTCCGCGACCACGACCTACGTCGCCGGCCAGCGCGTGCTCTACGTCGGCGTCGGCTACCAGGCGAAGTGGTACACCCACGGTGACGTGCCCGGCGTCGTCGTCAGTGACCCGGGTCAGACCCCGTGGGAGCTAATCACCAGCCCGTGACGGTCAGTCCTCGGCGTCGGCCGGCCCAAGTGCGATGAGCACCGTTGCACTCATCGGCAGGCCAACTCCACCGAGCCCAGCCGGTCGATCGTCACCACGACGGCGTCACCGGCGGTGACCGGTACGGCCGCGGTCAGGCCGCCGGACAGGACGATCTGGCCCGCGGACAGGCCCACGCCCTCGGCCGCGAGCGAGCGGACCAGCCACGCGACCGCCGTCGCCGGGCTGCCGAGGGAGGCCGCGCCCGAGGCCGTCGCGACGACCTCGCCGCGGTGCTCGAGGACGACCCCGACCAGCCGCAGGTCGATTCCCGCGACCGGCACCGGGGTGCCGAGCACGAACCGTCCGGCCGAGGAGTTGTCCGCGACGACGTCCGGCATGGTGAACCGGTAGTCCTGGTACCGGGAGTCGATGATCTCGATGCCCGCCGCGACCGCGGCCGTCGCGGCCAGGACGTCGCTCGCGCCGACGTGCGGGCCGGCCAGGTCGCACCCCATGACGAAGACGATCTCCGGCTCGGCCCGCGGGTTGATGTGCTCACCGACGATCAGCGCCTCACCGAGGTCGAGCGCGTGCTCGGCCGCGAGAAAGCCCCGGATCGGCGAGTCGACGCCCACCTGCAGCTGCTTGGCCCGCGACGTCACGCCCAACTTCCAGCCGACCAGGGGGCCGGCGGCCTCGCGGGCCAGTCGCTGGACCTGGTAGCCCAGCGCCAGGTCCAGCTCCGGAACGTCGTCGGAGATCTGGGCGATGGCGGTGCGGTCGGTGCGGGCTCGAGCCAGTCGAGCGGCGATGTCGGCGGCGGACACGGTCACGGTTGCCTCCCCTAGGCCACGACTCGGACGGTGACCGGGCCGAGCCGGTCGAAGTCGGCGCGGAAGACGTCACCGGCGTTCATCGGTACCGCGGCGTGCAGCGCGCCGGTCATGATCAGGTGGCCCGGTTCGAGGCCGATGCCGACGTCTCCGAGGGTGTTCGCCAGCCAGGCGACGACGGCCAGCGGGTCACCGAGGGCGGCCGCACCGGCACCGGTGTCGACGAGTTCGCCGTTGCGGGACAAGGTCATTCCGATCAATCGAGGGTCGACGTCCGCGAGCGGGACGAGGTGGCCGGACACCGCGACCGCACCGTTGCTGGCCAGGTCGGCGACGGTGTCCGCCAGCTTGATCCGCCAGTCGGCGAACCGCGAGTCGACGATCTCCATCGACGCGGCGACGCCGGCGACCGCGCGGTGCGCATCGGTGAGCGTCACCCCCGGACCACGCAGCGGCTGGCCGAGTACGAACACGATCTCGGCCTCGATCTTGGGCGCGATGAAGGCGCCCAGCGACACCGCGTCGCCGTTGCGGTACACCGTCGAGCCGAGCACCGGGCCGTAGTCCGGTTGGTCGACTCCGATCATCCGCTGCATCGGCTTGGACGTCAGCCCGACCTTGTACCCGACGATCCGATCGCCGTCGGCCAGGATCAGCTTGACCAGCTCGGCCTGGACGGCGTACCCGTCGGCCATCCCCAGCGACGGATCCTCGTCGGTGAACGGCGCGATCGCGTGGCGCGTGCGGCGCGCGTCGTACAGCGCCTTGGCCTTGCCCGGTACATCGGTGATCGGCACGTCAGCCTTCCCTTCTGGTTCGGGTCTCCGGTGACCAGCCCAGCCGCCGCGACGCGGCCTCGCCGGCCTCGACCAGCACTGCGGACAGTCGCTTGCGAGCCTGGGCCCCGAGCCGGGCCGTCGGCGCGCCGATGCTGAGGGCCGCGACCACCACCTCACGGGCGTCGCGGATCGGTACGGCGATCGACGCGACGCCTACCTCGCGCTCCTCCACCGCCTCGGCCCAGCCCCGTCGCCGTACCCGCGCCAGCTCGTCGCACAGGACGGTGCGATCGATGATCGTGCGCGGCGTCAGGCCGGTCAGCACCATGCGGTCGAGCACCCGGGCCAGGTGCGCGGCGTCGAGATTCGCGAGCAGCACCTTGCCCGAACTCGTGCAGTGCGCGGGAACCCGGCGGCCGGTCTCGGTGAACAGGCGCAGGGTCTGTGGGCTCTCCAGCCGGTCGACGTAGACGACGTCGGGCCCGTCCAGGATGCCGACCTGGCTACTCTCCCGGGTCTGCTCCCGCAGCGACGCGAGCACCGGCCCGGCCGCGGCGTGCAGGTCCATGTGCACGCGGACCGCCTCGCCCAGCTCGAACATCACGATGCCCAGACGGTAGTTGCCGGTGTCCGGGTTCTGCTCGATCAGGCCCTCGGCGACGAGGGTGCCCAGGGCCCGGTGCACCGTGGACTTGCCCAGGTCCAGCCGGCGGGCCAGCTCGGACACCCCGAGCTCGCGCTCGCGGGACCGGAACACCTTGAGCAGCCGCGCGGCGTTGCGGACCGACGACAACCCCTGCGTCTCGGTCACGACGGTGTCCCCTGCGTGCGACCGCCCACGCCGGCCAGCAGGGCCGAGCGGATGGCGTCGGGATCCGGCGGCTCGGCCGCGCACGCGTCGCGTACCGCCGTGTCGTGAGGCGCGATCGCCCGGGCCAGCAGGGCCTGGGCGTGCGGCAGGCCGGCGATCACCGCGCCGGACAGCTCGTCCACGAGCACCTCGCGTCCGCGCACCCGCGCGCGGATCGTCTCGAAGTCGCGGGCCACCGCGGAGTGGCCGTTGGCCAGCCCGGTCCCGACGTGCGAGGCCTGGTGGGCGGACAGGCCGGCGCCGGGCTCGGCCACGAAGTGGTAGATGACGGTGCCGATCCCCAGCGCGCGGCGAACCTCGTCCAAGGCCGGTCCGCCCGTCTCGTCGACCAGCCCGAGCGACGGCACGACGACCGAGTCGTAGAAGCGCAGTTCCCATCGCACGCCGCCGAGCGAGGACTCCAGCGCAACTTCGGGCTCGCGCAGCGGACCGAGCGACTCGACGGTCGCGAGCAGATACAGGTTGCGGGCCGCGACGGCGGCCACGGTGAACCGGCGCGCCGTCATCAGCGGCATGCGGCCGCGGGCGGCCGCGGAGAACGTCAGCGCCTGGGCGACGTAGGCGCGGTGGATCTCCTGCACGTAGCCGGCGACGGCACGACGCATCTCTTCCGGGCTGGGCATCTCTTCCGGGCTGGGCATCTCGCCATGTTCCCCTATCTGGAACGGCTGTTCTTCCCACGGAACGCTAACCGGCCTAACGTCGACTCGTCAAGCAAGTCGCCCGCTACCCAGGAGGTCCCGCGTGGGAGTGCTCAGGTTGGCCCACGTCGACGTCCGGACTCCGGACCTCGAGCTCTCGACCGCCTACTACACCATTCTTCACGGTGCACTCGTGACCCCGGCCGGACCGGAGTTCCGGCGTACGGACCGTACGGATGCGCCGCTATACCTGGCCCGGTACACCAACCGCCGACAGGTCGAGCCGACTGACCAGCCGGACGACGGAACCCCTTTGTACCTCAGGCGATTCCGCGATCGGCAGAGCACGTCGCCGTCGCCGGGGCGCTCGATCCCGCTGGAGGTGGACGGCGAGAGCTTCACCCGCCAGTACGCCGAGGTCACCCGCAGCCACGAGATCGTCCCGCCCGGAGGTACGGGAGCGAGACGGCTACGAGACCGAGATCCGGATCATCCGGCACGGCATCACCCAGGGCTACGCGGCAGACGGCCGAGCAGATCCACCGTGGCCTGCTCGACGGGCTCGACCAGTACGGGCGCGACAGCGAGATCCTGGGCCCGAGATCATGCCCGAGCTGCGCAACTTCCAGGTGTGGACACCCGACGGCCCGCGCGACATCACCTCGGCCTTCCGGCAGTACCAGGCCCTGATGGAGAAGCTGGAACGCATGGCCGTCGGTGACCGGCCCCGCTGGCTGGTCGAGATCGACCGCTTCGACCGGACCCAGCTCTGCGGCGCCGACCCGATCCAGCAGTGGCTGACCATCCCGTTGATGTACTTCGAGTCGCCCCAGGCCTGCGTCCGCCGCTTCTGGAAGGGGTTCAACCGGCTCATCGAACAGTCACCCGGGACGCGGATCATCGCCGCTACCCACTCGGGCCCGATCCGCGCGTTCGCGACCCTCGGCCTACGGGTACGACCCGGGCGAGCCGGTGAACACCGAAGAGGTGATCGTCCGCATCCGCAAGCCCTCGGCCAGCGGCGGGCGCACCGCCCTGGTTAGCTACCGCAACCGGGTCACCGAGGTCAACGTGCCGCCGGCGGACGAGATCCCGTCGTGGGACGACCCGGCTGACCAGTAGTGCCACGATCGGAGCAGCAGCGCTGTCACGGCGCGGGAACGGAGTGAGGGGTATGGCCACAGCACTCGCCGCGATCATCGGGCCGGGAAACATCGGCACCGATCTGCTCGCCAAACTGCGACGCAGCGAACACATCGACGTGGGCTACATGGTGGGCGTGGTCGAGTCCGACGGGCTGCGCCGTGCGCGAGAGCTCGGGATCGCCGCGTCCGCCGACGGGCTGGACTGGCTGCTGGGCCAGGACCCGCTGCCCGACATCGTGTTCGACGCGACGTCGGCCAAGGCTCATCGGGCGGCCGCACCGCGGCTGGCCGAGGCCGGCATCGTCGCGATCGACCTCACTCCGGCCGCGGTCGGCCCATTGGTGTGCCCGCCGGTGAACTTCACCGAGCACGTCGACGCGCCGAACATCAACATGATCAGCTGCGGCGCCCAGGCGACGGTGC
>JBDTGE010000089.1:0-3308 GCA_039937575.1 Jatrophihabitantaceae bacterium | reverse complement strand
TGCCGCTGTCCTTGAGCGCGTCCATCGCGGCCTGCTCGTCCTGGCGCCGCCGTTCGAGCAGCTTGGCCTGCAGCACGTTCATCGCGCTGGCCCGGTTCTGGATCTGGCTGCGCTCGTTCTGGCAGCTGACCACGATGCCGGTGGGCAGGTGGGTGATCCGCACGGCCGAGTCGGTGGTGTTGACGCCCTGCCCCCCCGGACCGGATGAGCGGTAGACGTCGACCCGGATGTCGTCGTCGGGGATCTCGACGTGGTCGGACGACTCGACGACCGGCAGGACCTCGACGCCGGCGAAGCTGGTCTGCCGGCGACCCTGGTTGTCGAACGGGCTGATCCGCACGAGCCGGTGCGTGCCTTGCTCGACGGACAACGTCCCGTACACGTAAGGGGTTTTGACCTGGAACGTAGCCGACTTGATTCCGGCCTCCTCCGCGTAGGAGGTGTCCAGCACGTCGGTGGCGTAGTTGTGCCGCTCGGCCCAGCGCAGGTACATCCGCAGCAGCATCTCGGCGAAGTCGGCCGCGTCCACGCCACCGGCCTCGGACCGGATCGTGACCAGTGCTTCGCGGGAGTCGTACCGGCCCGACAGCAGGGTGAGGATCTCGAGCTCGTCGATCGACTTGCGCAGCGCGACCGCCTCGGCCTCGGCCTCGGCGCGGTAGTCGGCGTCGTCCGCCTCCTCGGCCATGTCCCACAGCACCTGGGCGTCGTCGGTGCGCCGGCGCAGCTCCTCGACCCGGCGGATCTCGCCCTGCGCGTAGGACAGGCGGGACGTCACCTTCTGCGCCTTGTCCGGGTCGTTCCACAGGTCCGGGGCCGACGCCTGGGCCTCGAGGTCGGCGGCCTCGCGGCGCAACTTGTCCAGATCGAGCACGTTCTCGATGCTGGCCAGGGTCGCGGAGAGCTCTTTGAGTTCGGCGGGGACGTCCACGTCTGCCGAGGTTACGCGAGCGGTGTCACCTGCGGCTCGGACGGGACCGGGCGAGGAACCAGCCGAGCGAGACGATGACCGCGCCGACGCCGATCTTGATGAGCACGCCCAGGACCGAGTCGGAGAAACCGTGCTCGTGGATGTCCCACCAGATGAGCCCGGCGAAGGCCAGCGCGGTGACGACGGCGACCAGCAGCAATCGCTGCCCGAGGCCGTGGGCCGTCGGGGTACGCAGCGCCGCGGCCGAGGCGCCGGCGAGGACCAGCACCGCGCCGGCCAGCGTGATCCCCAGCGGCACGGCCGGAACGAAGATCGCCAGTGCGAGCAGCGTGCCACCGACCGCGACGGCGGCGCTCACCGCGCGAGCGCCGACCGCGCTGCGCCGGGTCTGGTACGCGACCATGGCCCACACCAGCGACGTGTACCCGCGTACGGCCCGCAGCAGCCCGGCGATCGGCTTGATCGCGCCGATCTTCGGGGTGGCACTGAACGCGCTCGCAGCGACGGTGGCCGTGTGCGAGACGGTGCGGGCGAAGGTGTCACTGCCGACGTCCTGGACGATCGTCTCGTTGCCGACCATGTTCATCTGCTGGCGCAGGTCCCACAGCGTCTCGGCCGGCAGGTTCGCGCTCCCCCGGGCCCGCACCGCCGCGTCGTAGAACGCCAGCCACTGGCGACTGCCCGGCATCGCGTCCTCGAGCTCACCCTGGTTCGCCCGGGCCAGTGCACCGAGGTCATCGCGCAGGACCTGCACGAGCACCGGCAGCGCCAGCGCCTCGGCGGTCGCGTCCAAGGCCCGGGGGCTCGAGCCGGTCAGCGCGAGGTCGACCTCCGCCGTGACGGCCGGCAGCCGGTCGATCCACGTCCGCTGCAGGAACTCGCGGTCCTCCGCCGGCGCGTCCGCGGGAACCGCGATCTCGGCCAGCCGGGCGATCAGGCCCGGGGTGTCGAAGCCGCGCTGGCGCAGCCGGGTGGGCGCCAGCACGAACCGGATGGCCTGTCGCGCGCCGTCGAGCCGGCCCTCGATCCAGTCGTTCACCCGCCACGGCGCGCGATAGAAGGCGCCGAAGTGGTGCAGCTGCATTCCGGTGATCGCCGTGCGGTCCGAGCACGAGACCTGGACCAGCTCGACCTCCTGCTCGACGTGGGACAGCACGCCGGCGGTGGCGACCAGGACGACGTCCAGCTGCAGCATCCGGCTCAGGACCTCGGCCGGCGTTTTCGCATCAGCCGGGGTCAACCAGTCGACGAGCGCCTGGAGCTTGGTGACCCGTGAGCCGTCCGGATCCATCGGTCGATTCGGCGCGGCGAGGACGGCGGTGATCGCCGCGCGGGCGGACAGCACCGAGGCGGCCAGCGAGAGCGCCTGCGCGTACTGGGCATCTCGGTGGGTCAGTTCGGCCGCCGCGCGGGTCGCCACGGCCGACGGCAGCGGGTCCCAGGCCCCGACGATGCGACCCAGCCACTCGTCGAGGGCGCCGGTGTTGCGGGCCGTGCCGCCGCCGGCCGCGCCGTCGCGGACGGGGATCGGGGGCAGGCCGCGGGCGCCCGGTGCCGCGTTGAGCCAGAAGTCGATGAGGTCGCGCTGCCCGGCCTGGACGTTCGACGCGGTGGTGGCGATGGCGACCCGCTGCTCGACCAGCAGCCGGCGGCCCGGTGTGTCGTCCAGCGGCGCCAGCGTCAGCGCCCGCCGGAACAGATCGGTGCTCATGTCGACCAGGCGGTTGACCGTCGTCTGGCCCCACTGCCAGTCGTCGTCCGTGGCCGCGAGCGCGGTGGCCAGTCCGGACTGCGGCACGAACGGGAACCCGATCGGGCTGGCGGCGACGCGGGCCAGGCCAGCGGTGACCTCCTGCTCGCTCCACCCGTCGCCGGCCTGTCCCCGCGCGATGAGGTGCCCGATCGTCTGCGTCGCGCTGTCGAGCCGGGCCGCGCCGTAGCCGTCCCACAGCCCGTCGACCAGCTCGGTCCCGCCGATGTTGAGCATCCGGCACAGCCGGGCCCGGGCGTTCTTGCGCTCGTACGCGTCGGCGTTGCGGTCGCGGATCTCGGTGAGCTCGCGGGCGACCGAGTCGGTGGAGCGCAGCCGGGTCAGCACGCCGAGCAGCACGGTGGCCGCGTCCGGGATCGGGCCGGGTCCGGTGGGGTCCGCGTGCGCGGGCGGCGGCTCGCCCGGGTCGGGCACGACATAGGCGAGCACGCGGCGGACCTCGTTGCCGCCGGGCTGACGGTAGATGGCCTCGAGCGCGGGTCGGACCGGCTGGTTGAGCAGGATGCCGCCGTCCAGGACGTACTGCTCGGTGTCGAAGTTGGCCTGGCCGGCCGAGGTGGCCGTGCGCTCGCCCACCCCGGCCTCGTCGAGCCTGGTCACCAGGTG
>JBDTGE010000088.1:0-5269 GCA_039937575.1 Jatrophihabitantaceae bacterium | reverse complement strand
CGACCGGTAGCTCGAGGACCGTCCCGACCACGCGCGTCGGCGGGTCACGTGGGAGCTCAGCGTCATCACCCACGCCGGGCCGGTAGTCGACACCCGGCCGGGCCGCGGGCTGGGACCGACCGCGACGGCGCGGGACGACGAGCGTGGCGAGCAGCACCACTGTGACAACGACGACAGCAAGGACGAGCCAGAGCCAGATCACCCGGTCATCTTGTCAGTGCCGGGTAGCTGACCCGCGGGCCAGGCTCAGTGGTTGAGCAGCAGGCCGCCCTGCGCCCACAGCGCCCACGGGATGTTCCAGTCGCCGTAGCCGTCCCAGGACGGCATGCGCGGGCCGCCGGTGTTCGCGTACGTGACGACGTCGCCGATGTTGCTGAAGTCGTAGAACCACTTGCCGTCGGCCGTGTGCAGGTTCGTACAGCCGTGGGACGTGCTTTGCGCGCCGATCTCGCCGTTCCACGGCGCCGCGTGCACGTACTCGCCGGAGCCGGTCAACCGCACCGACCACTGGACCGGGGCGTTGGTGTAGCCGACCCCGCTCATCAAGACGGTGCCGTTCGGGCGCAGGGTGTTGGTGCCCGGGACATCCTCACCCTTCTGCATGACGACCTTGGTGCCGTTGTACGTCGGGTACTGGGCCAGCCCGAGCGAGACGGGAATGGTCCTGACGAACTTGCCGTCCGAGGTGACCGTCATCCTCAGGACGCCAGTACTGCCGTTGACCGTGGAGATGTGTGCGGCCCCGGTCAGGAACGTCACCGACGTCAGCTTGTCGCTGTACACCAGGCCCGGGCCGGCGCTCAGGCCGCCGATCGGGACGTTCGCCCTGATCGTGGCGTGCGCGGGCCAGTAGCCGCGCGGGCGGTAGTGCGCCTCGACCGGCGCGTCGGCCAACGGCTTCTCCCAGTACCAGGCGCCGTTGGCCGGCTGGCCGTTGACCGTGACGGTCACCGCCTTGGTGAACGCCGCGGAGTCGGTCGGTGCGGGCGAGAAGCGCAGGATGATCGGCATACCGACGCCGACGGTCACGCCGTCGGCCTGCAGCGCCGACACGCGGACCTGCTTGGTCGGGCCGGCCGCCTTGCTCGGCGTCGGCGTCGCCTTGGGCGTGGTCAGCGCAGCGGTACTCGGCGTGGGCGTCACGCCGGTGCCGGTGCTCGCGTGCGTCCCGGTCGAGCCAGAGCCGGCGGTACAGGCCGCCAGGGCGGCCCCGGCCACGACGGCCAGAGCCGCGACCCGGACGAGACGAGTCATCCGCGGGCGGACGAGGTTCCCGCCGGGTGCATCGCTCATGTCGTGCGCACCAAGCCACCGGTCAGCCACTGGGACCACGGGACGTTCCAGTCGCCGTAGCCCTGGCCGATCTGCATCTTGGCTCCCATCGCGTCCGGGTACTGCACCGGGTCGCCGACGTTCAGGAAGTTGTACAGCTTCGCAGCGTCGGTCGGCGTCAGGTTGGTGCAGCCGTTGGACGAGTCGATGCTGCCGATGTGGTTCACGCCGGTAGAGCTGCACCCCTGGGCCTGGCTCACACAGTTCCACGGCGCGGCGTGCAGGTACTCGCCGCTGTAGGTCAACCGCTGGGTGAACTTGATGTGCGGGTCGTAGTAGCCCGGTCCCCGCATCGCGATGTCCCGACCCTTCTCCATGATGACCTTGGTGCCGCTGAGGGTCGGAGTGTTCGACGCGCCGAGCGAGACCGGGAAGGTGCCCCAGAGCTTGCCGTCGTTCATCACGGTCATCGTGTGGGTGCTGTCGAGGACCGTGGACATGTGCGCCGCGCCGATCGAGTAGTCCAACGTGAGGCTGTCGTCGAAGACCAACCCCGGGCCGCCGGACTTGCCCTTCATCGGCAGGTCGACGTGGATCCTCGAGTGCGCTGGCCAGAAGTGCTGCGGCCGCCAGTGCCCCTCGATCGGGAAGGCCGCGGATGCCGAGGAGTACTCGAAGTACCAGGCGCCGACGACCGGCTTGCCGTTCGCCGTCACCGTGGTCGCGGCCGACAGCGGGCGGGCGTCGGTGATCTTCTTGCTGAAGTACGCGATGATCGGCATGCCGACGCCGTAGGTCGAGTTGTCGGCGTTCAGCGTCCTGATATGGACCGGCCGCCCGACCGGCACGACCTTCTTGCTCGTACTCGGGCTGGGCGAGGGCGTGGTGATCGGGCTCGAGCTGGTGCTGGAGCCACCCCCGGTGGGGGTCGCCGTCGAACCGGACCCGCTGGTTCCGGTGCTGCAGGCGGCCAGAACGGCGGCGGCAGCGGCCAGCACGGCCACCGCACCGATCAGTCGGCGGGGTCGAGGGGTGGTGCTCGGCTTCGTCACTCCAACACGGTATTCGACCGCACCGTCAGGCCTCACCTCAACTGACGCATTTCACAGGTCATTTGTCTGAAATGCCGGCATCAACGGCGCCGATCGCTGCCGCACCGACCCGTTCCCCCGCGTCGTGCAGCCGCTGGCTGATCACCTGGGTCACACCGTCACCGCGCATCGTGACCCCGTACAGCGCGTCGGCGATCTCCATCGTGCGCTTCTGGTGCGTGATGATGATGATCTGGCTGTTCGAGCGCAGCTGCGAGATCAACTCCAGCAGGCGGCCCAGGTTGATGTCGTCCAGCGCGGCCTCGATCTCGTCCAAGATGTAGAACGGGCTGGGCCGCGCGCGGAAGATCGCGACCAGCAGCGCGACCGCCACCAGCGAGCGCTCGCCGCCGGACAGCAGCGAGAGCCGCTTCACCTTCTTGCCCGGCGGGCGCGCCTCGACCTCGATGCCGGTCATCAGCATGTCGTCCGGATCGGTGAGGATGAGCCGCCCCTCGCCGCCGGGGAACAGGGACTGGAAGACGATCTCGAACTCACGCGCCACATCGTGGTAGGCCGCCGTGAACACCTCGAGGATCCGGTCGTCGACCTCCTTGACCACGATCAGCAGGTCCCGCCGGGTGGCCTTGAGGTCCTCGAGCTGGGTGGACAGGAACTGGTGCCGCTCCTCGAGCGCCGCGAACTCCTCCAGCGCGAGCGGGTTGACCTTGCCCAGCAGGGCGAGGTCGCGCTCGGCCCGCGAAGCGCGCTTCTCCTGGGTGGGCCGGTGGAAGGGCCCGGGCTGGGGTGCGAGCACCTGCTCGCCCCGCTCGAGCGCCTGCTCGTACTCGGCCGTCTCGAGCGCGCTC
Source organism: Jatrophihabitantaceae bacterium (assembly GCA_039937575.1). GTDB lineage: Bacteria > Actinomycetota > Actinomycetes > Mycobacteriales > Jatrophihabitantaceae > JBDTGE01. Next base: position 2,097 of record JBDTGE010000088.1, on the reverse strand, counting down.
GGCGGGCACGGTAGCTCCGGGCCGTACTCGCCGATCAGCGCCTCGGCGTCGACGCCGTACTCCTCGCCCGCCCGCGTCTCGAGCTGCTCGATCCGCAACCGCTGCTCGGCGCGCACCATCTCATCGCGATGCACCGCGTCGGTGAGCTGGGCCAGCTCCTGGGCCAGGGTCCTGCTCCGGGTACGCAGCGTGAGCAGCTCGCCCTCGCGGACAACCCGGGCCTGCTGGGCCGCGTCGCGTTCGGCGACCGCGGCGACGACGGACGCGCCGATGCGGGTAAGCACCTGTTCGGCGACGTCCCGGACGGCACCGGCCACGACCGCGGCACGGGCGCGGGCCTCGCGAGCCTGCTGCTGGCGGCGGCGGGCGTTGCGTTCGACCTCGGCCGCGCGCACGAGCTGGTCGGCGCGACCGGCCACGGCCCGCGCCCGCTCCTCGCCGGTACGGACGGCCAGCCGGGCCTCCATCTCGCCCTGCCGGGACTGGGCGACCTCACCCTGCAGCGAGTCGCGCTCGGCGGTGTCCGGCTCGGCCGGCACGTCGGATCCGGACTCGGCCAGGTGCAGCCGTTCCTCCAGGTCCGACAGCCCGGCCAGATCGCGGTCGCGCGCCTGCTCGGCCGCGGCCCGCGCGGTCTCCAGCCGGGTCGCCTCGGCGCCGGCCGACCGCGCGGCCTGGCCCAGCTCGGCCAGCTGCTCGGCGACCGCGGAGAGCCGCGCATCGGACTGGTGCAGGGCGTTCAGTGCCGTCTCGACCCCGGCCTGCAGCTGCTCGGCGCGCGCAGTGGCCTCGGCCAGCTGGGCGTGGGTGCGGTCGTGCCGCGCCGCCGCCTCGTCCGCCTTCTGCTGGGCCTCGTCCACCGCCGCCTGGATCTCGATCGCGCTCGGCGCCGACGAGGACCCACCCGCGGCCCAGCCCGCGCCGAGGACGTCGCCGTCGCGGGTGACGACCCGGTACCGCTCGGCCAGTCGGCGCGCGGTACCCAGGTCCTCGACGATGAGCACGCCACTGAGCGCGTGCTCGACGCTCGCGCGGAAGCGCTCGGGCGCGGTGACGACCTGGGCCGCCCACCGCGCGTCCGCGCCGACCGAGATCGGCGGGCGATGCTCGGTGTCGGGTCGGTGGTCAGTGCCGACGATCAGGCCGGCCCGCCCGGCGTCATCGGTGCGCAGCAGCTCGAACGCCGCCACCACGTCGTCCCAGCTGTCCACGGCGATCGCGTCGGCCTGCGCTCCCAGGGCCGCGGCGACCGCGGTCTCGAACCCGGGCTCGACCGTGAGCAGGGCGGCGAGCGACCCGCGCACGCCGGGCAGGCGCGAACCCGCGGCGAGCAGCGCGCCGGCCCCGTCCTTACGGGTCAGCCCGATGGCCAGAGCCTCGGCCCGGGCGGTCCAGGTGGCCCGCTCCCGCTCGGCCTCCCGCTCGCCGGTCGTCAACTCGCGCACCCGGGCCGCGGCCGACTCGTAGGCCGCGACGGCCGCCTCGTGCCGCTCGTCCAGGCTCAGCTCGCCCTCGTCCAGTGCGCCGACCTCGGCCTGGACGCGGTTGAGCTCGGCGTCGGCGACCGAGCCGCGCTCACGGGCCTCGGTCGCGGCCGCGCTGAGGCGGGTGATCTCGTCGGCTGCGGCGCTCGCGCGGGTGCGCAGCGCGTTGACCTGCCCGATCAGCTTGGCCAGCCCCTCGCGGCGGTCGGCGACGGCCCGGGCCGCGGCGACCAGGCCCCGCTCGGCCTCGGTCAGCCGACGCTCGAGGTCCTGCCGGTGCGCGACGACGTCGGTCAGCGCCGCCTTGGCCTCGTTCAGGCTGACCTGAAGGGTTTGTTCCTGCACCCGGACCTCGGCCGCCTCCGCCTCCATCGCCTCGGGCTCGCGTCCGGTGCGGGCCTGCTCGGGCTCGGCGGCCAGGTGGCGTGCGCGCTCGCCGGCCAGCGACGCGGTGCCACGGAAACGCTCCTCGAGGGCGGAGAGCCGGTACCAGGTCTCCTGGGTGCGGGCCACGAGCGGCGCATCGGCGGCCACCGCCTGGTCCAGCTCGCTCTCCCGGGCCCGGGCCTGTTCGAGCGCGGCCTCGACCTCGGCGCGGTGGCGGCGGATCGCC
>JBDTGE010000087.1:0-9730 GCA_039937575.1 Jatrophihabitantaceae bacterium | reverse complement strand
GGCGTGACCGCGCCGCCGCGCCAGCGCCGCGCCTCCAAGACGCCGGCGGTCGAGAAGGCACCGCGCGACCCGGACGTACCGTTCCGTCCTGACCTGCCCTAGTACGGCTGGGTAGTCCGGTTCAGGCGTCGGGGCCGGCCACCTCGGCGTCGTCGCTCGTCCGGACGACGTGGATGCAGTCGCCGGGGCACTCCTTGGCCGAGTTGATGACGTCCAGTGTGAGGTTGGCCGGGACGTCGGCCCGCGATCCCGGGCCGGTCAGCAGCTCGTTCGCGTCGTCCTTGACGTAGGCCAGACCGTCGACGTCGAACTCGAAGACTTCGGGGGCGTACTGGACGCACAACCCGTCACCGGTACACAGATCCTGATCGATCCACACCCGCAGCGACTCACTCAAACTCTCTCGCGCCCCTCACATTGACCCGGTAGTGGCCGATCTCCCTCACCAGGGTAGTTCCCTACGTCGAGGACCTCTCGTGTGTAGGGTGAGTTTTCGCGAACACTCCGCGATATCTGGAGGTGGCCGCATGGCTTCCGAGCCCCGCGAACCGCAGAGCAGCCACGGTGCGCACGTACCGTCCGGTGATGCAGATAGCCGCCGCCGTATGGCCTTTCTCGAGCAAGAGATCGAACTCCTGCGGGCCAAGGTCTCCGAGTCCCCGCGACACATGCGCGCGCTGGAGGACCGGCTGACCGATTCCCAGACCCGCATCACCGCGCTCAGCGATCGCAACGACCGCCTGGCCGACACGCTGCGCGAGGCCCGCGATCAGATGGTCGCGCTCAAGGAGGAGATCGACCGGCTGGCCCAGCCGCCGAGCGGTTACGGCGTGTTCCTCGAGGCGTTCGAGGACAGCACCGTGGACATCTTCACCTCGGGCCGCAAGCTACGGGTCGCGGTGTCGCCCGAGGTCACCACGGCCGAGCTGCAGCACGGTCAGGAGGTCATGCTCAACGAGGCGATGAACGTCGTCGCGGCTCGCGGCTTCGAGCGGGCCGGCGAGGTCGTCATGCTCAAGGAGATCCTCGACGGCGGCGACCGGGCGTTGGTCATCGGGCACACCGACGAGGAGCGCGTCGTCTACCTCGCGGACATCCTGCGCGAGAAGCCGCTGCGCGTCGGTGACTCGCTGCTGCTGGAGACCCGCTCGTCCTATGCGTACGAGCGCATCCCCAAGAGCGAGGTCGAGGAGCTCATCCTCGAAGAGGTCCCGGACCTGGACTACACCGACATCGGCGGCCTGGCCAAGCAGATCGAGGCGATCCGCGACGCGGTCGAGTTGCCGTTCCTGCACGCCGAGCTGTTCCGCGAGCACCAGCTGCGGCCGCCGAAGGGCATCCTGCTCTACGGCCCGCCCGGCTGCGGCAAGACGCTCATCGCCAAGGCCGTCGCGAACTCGCTGGCCAAGCAGGTGCAGAAGGTGCACGGCGGCGATGAGAAGGCCACCGCGTTCTTCCTCAACATCAAGGGCCCGGAGCTGCTCAACAAGTTCGTCGGTGAGACCGAGCGGCACATCCGCCTGATCTTCCAGCGGGCTCGTGAGAAGGCCTCGGCCGGCACCCCGGTCATCGTGTTCTTCGACGAGATGGACTCGATCTTCCGCACCCGCGGTTCGGGCGTGTCCTCCGACGTCGAGAACACGATCGTGCCGCAGCTGCTGTCGGAGATCGACGGCGTCGAGGGCCTGGAGAACGTGATCGTGATCGGCGCGTCCAACCGCGAGGACATGATCGACCCGGCGATCCTGCGGCCCGGCCGGCTCGACGTGAAGATCAAGATCGAGCGTCCGGACGCCGAGGCGGCCCGCGACATCTTCGCCAAGTACATCCTGACCGGGCTGCCGATCCACACCGAGGACCTGGCCGAGCACGGCGGAGACGCCGACGCGACGGTCGCGGCGATGATCCAGCACACGGTCGAGCGGATGTACTCCGAGTCCGAGGAGAACCGCTTCCTGGAGGTCACCTACGCCAATGGGGACAAGGAGACCTTGTACTTCAAGGACTTCAACTCCGGCGCGATGATCCAGAACATCGTCGACCGCGGCAAGAAGATGGCGATCAAGGACCTGCTCACCACCGGCCAGCGCGGCCTGCGCATGCAGCACCTGCTGGCCGCGTGCGTCGACGAGTTCCGCGAGAACGAGGACCTGCCCAACACGACCAACCCCGACGACTGGGCGCGGATCTCCGGCAAGAAGGGCGAGCGGATCGTCTACATCCGCACGCTCGTCTCCGGGAAGGGCAGCGACGCCGGCCGCGCGATCGACACCGTGGGCAACACCGGCCAGTACCTCTAGCCGGTGTGCGTCACCCGCGTCGTGCCGAACCTGCGGGTGGCCGACGTGTCTGTCGCGACGTGCTTCTACGCCGACGTGTTCGGGCTGGATATCGGCATGGATCAAGGCTGGATCGGAACGTGTGTCGTGCCGGGGTCAGCGGCGCTGCAGTTGAGCGTGATCACGGCCGATGCGACCGGGCCGGTGACCCCGGCCGTCAGCGTCGGAGTCGACGACGTGGACGCCGCGTTCGAACGGGCGGTGGCGGCGGGCGCGGAGATCGTCTACCCGCTCACCGACGAGGACTGGGGCGTGCGCCGGTTCTTCCTGCGCGATGCCGACGGCAACGTCGTCAACGTGGTGGCCCACCGACCCGCCTGACGTTTCTCGCCGCTGGCAGGATGGAGCGGTGCCCAGCCTGCGTCCGACGTCGTGAACCTCTGGCAGGGGCTGCTGGTCTTCCTCGCGGGTATCTGCGCCGGCACGATCAACACCGTCGTCGGGTCCGGCACGCTCATCACGTTCCCGGTGCTGCTCGGAGTCGGGCTCTCGCCGGTGACCGCGAACGTGTCGAACAGCGTCGGGTTGTTCCCGGGCTCGCTGGTCGGCGCGTACGGGTACCGAGAGGAGCTTCGGGGCCAGCGCGCGCGGGCGATCCGGCTCGGTCTCGCCTCGACGATCGGCGCGGTCATCGGCGCGATCTTGTTGCTGGAACTGCCGGCCGGCGCGTTCAAGGCGATCGTGCCGGCGCTGATCTTCCTGGCCCTGCTGCTGGTGGTCTTCGGCAAGCAGTTGACCGCGCGGCTGGCGCAGACGCGGCACCGACCGACCGAGTCGATCACACCGGCGCTATGGATCATGACCCTGCTGTCCGGGGTGTACGGCGGCTACTTCGGGGCGGCCCAGGGCGTGCTGCTGATGGGGATCTTCGGAGTGCTACTGGCCGAGCCGATCCAGCGCCAGAACGCGCTCAAGAACGTGCAGACCGGGCTGGTGAACCTCGTCGCCGCGGTCGTCTTCACGCTGACCGCGCACATCGACTGGACGGCCGCGGGCCTGATCGCCGCCGGCTCGATCCTAGGTGGGCTGCTCGGGGCGAGGGTCGGGCGGCGGCTCTCGCCGGCCGTGCTGCGCGGCGTCATCGTCGTCGTCGGGCTCGCCGCCATCGCCAAGCTGCTGATCTGACGTCGGAATCGCCTGGCCTTCCGGTCCAGCCCGACCAGTATCGGGGTCCGACCCTGGTCACAACGGCCCGGAAGAGAGCCCGAGAGCGAAACGGACCCGGGCCACCGTCGCCGCTGAATCATTGACGACGTCGTTCCATGTCACTCGGACGACGCGGTAGCCCGCGCGCTCGATCAGCTCCTGACGGCGTTTTTCCTGCCAGAGCCGATCGCCGGTGTATTTCAGCCGGCCGTCCGCCTCCACGACGGCACGCCGGCGCCGCCACGCGAGGTCGACCCGGAACCGGCGACCGCCCGCAACGATCGGGACCTGAAGCTCCGGAGGCGGGAGCCCACCCTCGTGCAGACACAGTCGGGTCAACGACTCCAACGGTGACTCGGCCAGCCCGTCAGCGAAGTAGGCCACGAACCGGGCGCGCCGGACGCCGGGCCAGCCGCGCGCTGCGTCAACAGATGCAACGAGTGCCGCGCGGGTGAGAAGTCCCTCGTGCAGCGCGCCATCGGCCGCCACGAGCGCGGCGCCGACACCAACCGTCCGAGCGATGTCGATGACCGTTCGCCCGACCGACGTGACCGGCGCGCCGAACCACGTCTGGATGTCACCGGCGGACAGGCTCGCGGCATGGACCCGCACTCCCGCTCGACCACACGTCCGGTCCGGCTGGTTGAGCGTCAGGGTGGGGCGCGGTGCCTGCCCGATCACCGGCAGCCCGTGCAGCAGCGCCGCGCTGCGATGGCTGACCGTACTTCCGGGATGGGCCAGCGCCGCCGCCGCTGCGATCACCTGAGGGGCGTCTCCGTACGCACCGGCCGCGCTACCGGTGGCACCTGGGTTACCGGCGACGAGCGGCTGCGGCGGTAAGACGCTGAGGACACCGCGCCACGACCCGGTCCATAGTCGCCGGCGCACCAGCCGCCTCAGTTCGGCATCGGGCATTCCCGCGGCCCGTACCTGCTGGCGGGTGAGGACGAACCCGTGCCGCAGCGCGAGGTCGACCAGCTCGTCCGACTGGGCCGCGAGCGCCGCCTGGGCCGCCGACCAAACACTCTGCCGAGTGCGGATCGGGCCGACCGCGGAGTGCTCAATCCCGGACGGAACCACTACGTGATCGAGGTACCAGTCGGGGTCGGGGAGGTCAGGTAGCACGTCGAATATCGTGCCCGTCATTGCCTGGACGCGTCGGTCGTCGTCCACAGGCCGCCGGATACGGGCCGGCCCGACCAGCTACCCAGCGTTATATCGGTCAGGGTAGCCCGTAAGCCAGGGCGGTCTGCGGCGAGTGGCCCCGCTAGGCTCGCCGGGACGTCGTCCCTGAGGAGGGTCCGAAGTGCTCATCGCAATCATCATCATCGTGGTCCTCGTGCTGGCCATCGCGTTCTGGCTGATCGGCGGATACAACGGCCTGGTCCGCGCCCGCAACGCCTTCAAGAATGCGTTCGCCCAGATCGACGTCCAGCTCCAGCGCCGCTTCGACCTGATCCCGAACCTGGTCGAGACGGCCAAGGCGTACATGGCGCACGAACGCGACACACTTGAAGCAGTCACCGCAGCCCGGTCGGCCGCGATGGCCGGCCTGTCCGCCGCCCAGGCCAAGCCCGGTGATCCGGCCGCGATGGCCCAGCTGGCCAAGACGCAGGGCGCGCTCACCGGCGCGCTGGGCCGGTTCACCGCGGTCGCCGAGTCCTACCCCGACCTCAAGGCCAGCCAGAACATGATGCAGCTGTCCGAGGAACTGACCTCGACCGAGAACAAGGTCGCCTTCTCGCGTCAGGCCTACAACGACTCGGTGCTGACCTACAACAACAAGCGTCAGTCCTTCCCGACGAGTGTGCTCGCCGGGATGTTCCACTTCGAGGTCGCCGCGCTGTGGGAGATCGCGCCCGATCACCCGGAGACCCGCGAAGCGCCCAAGGTCCAGTTCTGAGCCGCTCCGCCCGGGGCTGACGACATGGACTTCTTCGCCCAGCAGCAGTCCCACCGCGGGACGACGTTCAAACTGATCATCCTGTTCGCGGTCGCGGTCATCGGCATCGTCGCCGTGTTCGACCTTGTCGTCTACCTCGTCGCGCGCAACCAACCCGGCGGCACGGTAGTGAGCTGGTTGATCACGGCCACTGCGGTCACGTTGGCCATCATCGGTGGCGGCATGCTCAGCAAGACGATCGCCCTGCGCGCGGGCGGGTCGGCGGTCGCACTCTCGGTCGGGGCGGTGGCGATCGACCCGACGACGTCCGATCCGCAGCTGCGCCGGTTCGTGAATGTCGTCGAGGAGATGTCGATCGCGTCCGGCGTCCCGATGCCGCGGCTGTTCGTGCTGGAGCAGGAAGCGGGCATCAACGCGTTCGCCGCCGGCTACACGCCGGCCGACGCCGCGATCACGGTGACCGGGGGAGCGCTGCAGACGCTCAACCGCGACGAGCTGCAAGGCGTGATCGGGCACGAGTTCAGCCACATTCTCAACGGCGACATGCGGCTGAACATCCGGCTCATCGGGCTGTTGAACGGCATTCTGCTGCTGAGCCTGATCGGCCTGCGCGTGCTTGTGTTCGGTGGCGGCGGACGCAGTGACCGCCGGGGCAACAACGCCGCGCCGATGCTGCTGTTCGCGCTCGCGCTGGTCGTGTTGGGCTTCGTCGGGCAGTTCTTCGCCAGCCTGATCAAGGCCGCCGTGAGCCGCCAGCGGGAGTGGCTGGCCGACGCATCCTCGGTGCAGTTCACCCGGCAGACCAAGGGGCTCGAGGGTGCGTTGAAGAAGATCGCCGGGCTGCCGACCGGATCGACGATCAGCGACCGGCACGGTGCGAGCCAAGTGAGCCACATGCTCTTCGGCGAGGGCGGACGGTCCTTCAGCCAGCTGTTCGCGACCCACCCGCCGCTGCTGGACCGGATCAAGGCGCTCGACCCGCAGTTCGATCCGCGCCAGGTGCAGGAGCTCGCGCAGAAGTGGAGCAACGCTCCCCCCAACGGGCGGGCCGAGGACGCGGCGATGGGGTTGACCGGCCGGCCCAGCGCTCCGGCCTCACCACCGGTACAAGCCGCAACACAGATACCCGCGGCAACACCGACACCCGTCGTCCCCGCCGCCGTGACCGCGCGCGTCGGCTCGATGACGCCGGCCGATCTGGCCCACGGCGCCGAGCTCAGCGCCCAGATCCCGCCGCGCTTCCGGCAACTGGCCAGCCAGGCCAGCACGGCCGTGCCGCTGGTGCTGGCGATGATGGTGAACCCCGAACCGGACGTGCGGGCCAAGCAGTTCGCGCTGGTGCAGGCCCGGCTCGGTCACGAGGACGCCGTCGCCACTGCGGGCCTGGCCGACGAGGTGCACGGGCTCGCCCCGCAGCTGCGACTGCCGGTACTCGCGATCGCGTCGCCCCTGGTGACCGCGCGCCCGCGCGCCTCACTCGATGCGCTGGTGCCGACCCTGGACGACATGGCTCTGGCCGACGGGCGGGTGTCGCTGTTCGAGTACTGCCTGACTCGGCTGGTCGCCTCGTACATCAAGGACGCGAACGACCCGCCCGGTCGGTCCAAGCCCGGACGGGCCGCCGCGTCCAGCGCGCAGGACGCCGCGTTCACGCTGCTTGCCGCCCTGGCCGCGACCGGCAACGACGACCCCGCAGCCGCCGAACGCGCGTTCGCGGCCGCAGTCACGACCCTGCTGCCCGGCCAGAGCGTGCCCTACGCGCCGCCGGGTGACACCTGGCACGCGCTGGACCGCGGCTGGAGCACGCTGGACGCGGTGGCGCCGGCGCACAAGCAGCGACTGGTGCAGGCCATGGTCGTCGCCGTCCGCGACGATGGGGTGCTGACCCTGCACGAGGCCGAACTTCTGCGTACCGCCTGCGGGCTGCTGCACTGTCCGATGCCGTCCTTCGTTGCGTAGTCCGGGAGGCCGTAGCCTGATGGCGTGACGGTGAGACGCGTGATGGGCACCGAGGTCGAGTACGGGGTGAGCCTGCCCGGCCAGCCGCAGGCCAACGCGATGCTGCTGTCGGCCCAGGTCGTCAACGCGTACGCCAGCTCGTTGCCGGCCGGACGTGCCCGGCGGGCGAGCTGGGACTTCGAGGAGGAGTCGCCGCTGCGGGATGCGCGCGGGTTCGATCTCGGGGGCAGCGGCACCGTGGCGCAGGAGTTCATCGAAGCCGAGGAAGACACCGGGATGGCCAACGTCATCCTGCCCAACGGGGCCCGCCTGTACGTCGACCACGCGCACCCGGAGTACTCCAGCCCCGAGGTCACCAACCCGCTCGACGCGGTGCGGTGGGACAAGGCCGGCGAGCTGGTGATGCTGTCGGCGGTGCGCCGCGTGGCGAACCTGCCCGGCGTCAACTCGCCGATCAACCTGTACAAGAACAACACCGACAACAAGGGTGCCTCGTACGGCGCCCACGAGAACTATCTGTGCCGGCGGGAGACCCCGTTCGCGTCCCTCGTGCGCCATCTCGTCCCGTTCTTCACCACGCGTCAGATCATCTGCGGGGCCGGCCGGGTCGGGATCGGGCAGGACGGCAAGACCGCAGGGTTCCAGATCACCCAGCGCGCCGACTTCTTCGAGGTCGAGGTCGGGCTCGAAACGACCCTGAAGCGGCCGATCGTGAACACGCGCGACGAGCCGCACGCGGACGCCGACCGGTACCGGCGGCTGCACGTGATCATCGGTGACGCGAACCTGGCCGAGATCTCGACCTACCTCAAGGTCGGGACGGCCGCCCTGGTCCTGGAGATGATCGAGGAGAACGTCCTGGCCGACGACCTGGCCATCGCCCAGCCGGTGCGAGAGCTGCACGAGGTCTCGCACGACCCGTCGCTCCGGCATGCGATCACGCTGGCCGACGGGCGCCGGATCAGCGCGCTGGACCTGCAGGGCGATTACCTCGACCGCGCGCGCAAGTTCGTCGACGACCGCTACGGCGACGACGCCGACGAGCAGACCGTCGACGTGCTCGCCCGGTGGGAGTCGGTGCTGAGCCGGCTGGCGCAGGACCCGATGCTGCTGGCCGGCGAGCTGGACTGGGTGGCCAAGCTGCGTCTGCTCGAGGGCTACCGCGAGCGGGACGGGCTGGATTGGAACTCGCCGCACCTGCAGCTGGTCGACCTGCAGTACTCCGACGTCCGGCCCGAGAAGGGCCTGTACCACCGGCTCGTCTCGCGCGGCGCGATCAAGACCCTGCTGCCGTCCGGTGCGGCGGAGTCGGCCGTGAGCTCGCCGCCCGAGGACACGCGGGCGTACTTCCGCGGCGAGTGCCTGCGGCGCTACGGGCCGGCGGTCGCCGCCGCATCGTGGGACTCGGTGATCTTCGACGTCGGCCGCGAGTCACTGGTCCGCGTCCCGACGCTCGAGCCGCTGCGCGGGACCAAGGCCCATGTGGGCGAGCTGCTCGACCGCAGCCCGACCGCGCAGAGTCTCATCGACGCCCTCGTCGGTCCGCGCTGACCCGGTAGCGGTCGGACACCGATCGCCTCGTGGTGAGCCGAGTGCATCGGGCCGGTCAGGGTCAGAACGAGTCCGCCGCCTCGCGCACGCCCAGCAGCAGGCTGATCGTGAGCTCCAGTCGGTTCGCCACGTCGGTGGCCGATGCCCGCCGCGTCGCCCACGCGACCAGGCTCGAGAGCCAGATGTCGCCGATGACCCGGGCGATCGCGAGCTGTTCATCGCCGGGCGTGGCGTCCGTGCTGAGCATGGCGCGCGCGAACATCTGGTCCATCAGCCGGCCGACCTGGTCGACCTCGGCCGCGGCCGAGGCGTCGGCGAACATGAACGCGCGGGTCATCGCCTCGGTCAGCTGGGGGTCGCGCTGCAGACCCTTGGTGATGCGGGCCAGGACGAACATCAGCCGGTGGTACGCCGTGGCGCCCGGGACGACCACCCGCTCGGTCCTCGCGTGCACTCGTTCCAGCTCGCGGGCCAGCGCGGAGACCAGCAGGTGGATCTTGGACGGGAAGTATCGGTACAAGGTGCCCAGCGCGACATCGGCCCGCTCCGCGACCGCGCGCATCTGGACGGCGTCGTACCCGCCCTTGGAGGCCAGGGTGAGCGTCGCGTCGAGGATCCGTTGGCGGCGCTCGCGCTGGGCGGTCGAGCTCAGGACCTCCGGCGACAGTGCCCTCAGGGCCGGGTTGCCGTGGCTGGCACGTAACGGGGCAGTCATCGAACACCCTTCGCCGTGGTTGCCGATTGGGTGGGTCTTTCGATTTCGACCCTAGCATCGTGCTTTGACGCGACCGTCTGCCGGAGCTACCAGTGCACCGGCCGGACGAACGGCGCC
>JBDTGE010000086.1:0-14183 GCA_039937575.1 Jatrophihabitantaceae bacterium | reverse complement strand
TCACCGAAGAACGCGATGTTGAGGTAGTTCTGCAGGATCGTGTCCTTGGACTCCTTGAGAGTCTCCACGATGTAGATCGCGCACTTGGCGTCCTCGATCTTGCGGCTGAGGTTCTGGGCGATCGCGGCCCGTTGCTTCTTCAGGTCGTCGCCGGCCTCGTAGTAGCGGATCTGCTTGACGTATTGCATGGTCAGCGTCGAGCCGCCCTGCGTGTCACCGCCACTGGTGCTCACGGCCGAGCGGATGAGCCCGCGCATGTCCACGCCGTGGTGGCTGTAGAAGCGGCGGTCCTCGGTGGCGACCAGGGCCTTCTGGAGCATGAGCGGCACGGAAGTCAACGGCACCGGCACGCGGTCCTGGCTGAAGAGGGTGGCGATGACCTTGCCGTCGCGCGAGAGCAGGGTCGTCTTCTGCGGCGGCTTGGACTCGGTCAGGTTGCAGGTCGTGTTCAGGAACTTCGACGCCTCCTGCCGCGCGGCCAGCCCCAGGCCGCCGACGTAGGGGAGCACCAGACCGGCCAGGATGACGCCGGCCGCCACCATCGCGGCGAGCAGCTTGCCGAGAGTCGGCCACGGATTGGGACGCGCAGATGTACCAGCCACGAGAATCGAGGGTACGGGGCCCGCTCGCCGGACCCGAGCGGTCCTCCGGTGGGGCTCAGGCGGGTGTCAGCAGCGTTCCGATGGTTCGCAGGCCGTCCAGATCGTGCACGTCGGCCGGCAGAGCGGGCACCTCGACCACCCGGACCTCCGGATGCGCGGTCGAGAAGCGCTTGGCCATCCGGGCGTCGTGCTCGCTCACACCCGCGACCTCGGCGTGCACCCGCAGGGCCACCTCGGCCAGCGTCGCGGCCGGGTCGGCGTCACCGTCGGCCGGGTTGGCCAGGTTGTCCGCCGCGGCCTCGGCCCGAGCGGCGGACAGGGCGAGGGCCCCGACGACGTCCGCGGTGCGGTGCATCCTGTTGACGACCAGGCCGGCCAGGGGCATGTGCTCGGACGAGAGTCGCTCGACGAAGTAGGACGCCTCGCGCAGGGCATCGGGCTCCGGTGCGGCCACGACGACGAACGCCGTCCCGGGAGCCTTGAGCAGCTCGTAGGTCTGCTGCGCGCGCTCGCGGAAGCCGCCGAACATCGACTCGAGGGCGGCGACGAACGCCGACAGGTCGCGGATCAGGTCCCCGCCCAGCACCTTGCTGAACACCTTGGCGAACACGCCGATGCCGGCCGTCATCACCCGCATGCCGGTGCGGCCGCCGGCCCGGGCCGGGGCGGTGAGCACGCGGATCATCCGGCCGTCCAGGAAGCGGCCGAGCCGGTTCGGGGCGTCCAGGAAGTCCAGGGCCGAGCGGGACGGCGGGGTGTCTACGACGATCAGGTCCCACTCGCCGCTCGCCGCCAGCTGGCCCAGCTTCTCCATCGCCATGTACTCCTGCGTGCCGGCGAAGGACGAGGACAGCGATTGGTAGAAGGGGTTCTGGAAGATCTGGTCGGCCCGCTCGGGTGTGGAGTGTTCGAGCACGACGTCATCGAAGGTCCGCTTCATGTCCAGCATCATGGCGAACAGCTGCCCGTCGGCGACCCCCTTGACCTCGCGCGGGGTGTTGTCCAGCTCGGTCAGGCCCATCGACTGGGCCAGCCGGCGGGCCGGGTCGATGGTCAGCACCACGGTGCGCCGGCCGGCCTCGGCGCCGAGCAGGGCGACGGCGGCGGCAGTGGTCGTCTTCCCCACGCCACCGCTGCCGCAGGTGACCAGGATGCGGGTCTCGGGGTCGCGCGCGAGTGCGGCGAGGTCGAGCGGCTTCGCGCTCACCTGAGCACCTCGCCCTGGGCGAAGCAGGACGCGAGCTCGTTCAGCTCACCGAGCTCGACCGGCGGGTTGAGATCGGGCAGCTCGATGCGCGGTACGGCGACGGCGTCCAGGCGCAGCGAGTTCTCGGCCTGGATCTGCTGCCGCTCGGCGTAGTCGGCCATCTCCCGGGCGAGCGCGACGGCGTGGGCAGCCGGGATGTTCGCCTGGCGCAGTCCCGCGGTCAGCCGCTCGAGGTCGGCACCGTCCGGTCCGACCAGTCCGTCGGGGATCAGCGCCGGACGGGCCCGGTTCACCACGACCACGCCGACGGCGAAGCCGGCCGCCGTCAGCTCCTCGGCCGCGTCCAGCGTCTCCTGGACCGGCATCTCCTCCAGCAGCGTGACGATGTGGATCGCGGTCTGCTTGCCGTGCAGCAGCTTGATCACGCCCTCGCTCTGCCGGTTGATCGGCCCGATCTTGGTCAGGCCGGCCACCTCCTTGGTCGCGTCGAGGAACTTGCCGATACGGCCGGTCGGCGGACCGTCCAGCACGACGGCGTCGTAGGCGGTGCGGCCGTCGGGGTTGGTGCGGGTGACCGCCTCCTTGACCTTGCCGGTGAGCAGGACGTCGCGCAGTCCGGGCGCGAGCGTGGTCACGAAGTCGACGGCGCCCATCCGCTTCAGTCCGCGGGCCGAACGCTTGAGCCCGTAGAACATGTCCAGGTACTCGATCATCGCCTGCTCGGCGTCGATGGCCAGGCCCCACAGCGAGCCGCCGCTGGGTGTGGTGGCCAGCCGCTGCTCCTCGTACGGCAGCGCCGGTACGTCCCACAGCTGCGCGATGGCCTGGCGGCCCTCGACCTCGACGAGCAGCACCTTCTTTCCGGCGTTGGCCAGCGCGAACGCGAGCGCCGCGGCAACGGTCGTCTTGCCGGTTCCGCCCTTGCCGGTGACGACGTGCAGGCGGGCCTGGGCCGGGATCTCCGCGCGCAGCGTCGAGGCAGCGGTACGCGCGGCCGACCGGGTCGTGACCATTGCGCCAGCCTAGGAGACCGCACCGGGCGACAGGTCGTCGGAGGCCCGGGAGCGGAGCGAGGGCACATCCGGCTACGGTCGGTCCATGCCGTCACACCTCGCCCGTCTCGCCGATCTCGGCGTCACGCTGCCGCCCGTCGTCCCACCCGTTGCCGCGTACCTGCCGGCCGTCCGCAGCGGATCGCTCGTTTTCACCTCGGGCCAGCTGCCGATGGTCGACGGCACGATGGCTGTCACCGGCAAGGTCGGCGGCGCGGTCACGCCCGAGCAGGCCTCCGGGCTGGCCCGCATCTGCGCGTTGAACGCGCTGGCCGCGGTGCACGCCCTGGTCGGGCTGGACTCGATCGTGCGCGTGGTCAAGGTCGTCGGCTTCGTCGCATCGACGCCGGAGTTCACCGGACAGCCCGGCGTCATCAACGGGGCGAGCGAGTTCCTCGGCGAGATCTTCGGCGACTCCGGCCGGCACGCCCGCTCGGCCGTCGGGGTCGCTGCCCTCCCGCTCGACGCCGCAGTCGAGGTCGAACTGGTAGTCGAGGTGGGGTGATGGCCGAGGTGGAAGTTCGCGACGCCGCGACCGTGGTGCTGCTGCGTGATGGTGCGTCCGGCATCCAGGCCTGGCTGCTCACCCGGGTCAAGCAGATGGTGTTCGCCGCCGGGATGAGCGTGTTCCCCGGGGGGCGGGTCGACGCGGCCGACACCGACCTGCCGTTCGCATCGGGCGCCGCCTCGGCCGTCGCCGCCCGGTTCGGCTGCGACGACGCGCTGGCCCGAGCCCTGCTCGGGGCCGCCGTGCGCGAGACGTTCGAGGAGACCGGCGTCCTGCTGACGACACCGGTCGCCGACCTGTCCGTGGCGCGGACCGACGTCGAGGCCGGCCGCGTGTCGTTCGGTGACCTGCTGCGGACGAACGAGCTGACGATCGGTGCCGGCGTCCTGCACCCGTGGTCGCGCTGGGTCACGCCACCGGGCGAGGTCCGCCGCTACGACACCCGCTTCTTCGTCGGTGCCCTGCCGGACGGGGCCGAGGCGCAGGACGTCACCAGCGAGTCGTCCGAGGCGTCGTGGGTGGGCGTCGGTGACGCGCTCGAGCAGGCCCAGCGTGGCGAGCGGGGCCTGATGCCGCCGACGATCATGACGTTGGCCTCGCTGCTGCCGTTCCCGACCGTCGCCGAGGCGCTGGCCGTGGCGGACACGCGCCCGCTCGACCCGATCCAGCCGAAGGTCAGGATGGACGGCGAGCGCATCCTGGCCGAACTGCCCGACGGGTCCACGTTCGAGCTGCCGAAGTCGCTCTTCCGGTGACCCACCCGGCGTACGAGAGGCTGCGAGCGGTCACCAAGAGCGCGTCGGTGCTGCTGCAGCACAACCCCGGGCCGATGACGCTCGACGGTACGAACACCTGGCTGCTGCGCGCACCCGGTGCCGACGAGGTCATCGTGGTCGACCCCGGACAGGGCGGCGACGGGCACCTGGACCGGCTGCTCGAGGTGGCGCCGGACATCGCGCTCGTGCTCCTGACGCACGGGCACGTCGATCACAGCCAGACCGCGGCCGAACTGCACGAGCGGACCGGAGTGCCGGTGCGGGCCGTCGACCCGTCGTTCTGCCACGGCGGCACGGTGGTAGCCGACGGCATGGTGTTCGAGGCGGCCGGGCTGCGGGTGAGCGTGCTGGCCACGCCCGGTCACACGTCGGACTCGGTGTCGTTCGTGCTGGCGTCCGCCGAGGGCGAGCCGGCGGCCGTCCTGACCGGCGACACCATCCTGGGCCGCGGCACGACCGTCGTGGCCCATCCGGACGGGAACCTGCGGGACTACCTGGGCTCGCTGCACCGCCTGGGCGCGCTCGGGGAGCTGGTCGTGCTGCCCGGGCACGGACCGGATCTGCCCGACATCGCCGCCGCGGCCGAGTTCTACCTGACGCACCGCGAGCAGCGGCTGGGCCAGGTCCGCGAGGCGCTGGCCACGCTCGGGCCGGACGCCACGCCGCGGGCGATCGTCGAGCTCGTCTACGCCGACGTCGACCCGGCCGTGTGGTGGGCCGCCGAACTCTCCGTCCAAGCCCAGCTGGCCTACCTGCAGCCCTGACGAGAGGGCTCGGTGGGCGGGTGGGTCAGCGCGCGCGGCGGGCCAGACGCTCGCGGTCGAGGATGACCACGCTCTTGCCCTCCAGGCGCAACCACCCGCGCGAGGCGAAGTCGGCCAGTGCCTTGTTCACCGTCTCGCGCGAGGCGCCCACGAGCTGGGCCAGCTCTTCCTGGGTCAGGTCGTGCGTGACCCGCAGCTGCCCGCCCTCGACCGATCCGAAGCGTTGGGCCAGCTGCAGCAGCTGCTTGGCCACGCGGCCGGGGACGTCGACGAAGATGAGGTCGGCCAGCATCGTGTTGGTCCGTCGCAGCCGGCGGGCCACGACACGCAGCAGCTGCATCGCGATCTCGGGCCGGTCGCGGACCCACGTCTGCAGCGCCGTCTTCGGCAGGCGGGCCAGCCGGGCGTCGGTGACCACGGTGGCCGTCGCGGTGCGCGGGCCGGGGTCGAACAGCGACAGCTCGCCGAACTGATCGGACGGACCCATGACGGCGACCAGGTTCTCGCGCCCGTCGGAGGACCGGCGGCCGAGCTTGACCTTGCCGGCCAGCACGATGTACAGGCTCTCCCCGGGCTCGCCCTCGCTGAACAGGACGGCGCCGCGAGCCGCGTCGAGAATCTCGAAGTCACCGGCCAGGGCCTCGACCGCCTCGGGGTCAACCCCTTGGAACAGTCCAGCCCGGCGAAGAATCTCGTCCACGTCCGCTCCTTCTCGCCCGCGCCGTGCGAGCCGTATCACAGTCTCGCGGAAGTCTAGGGCACATCGTTACGGGCTGATGATCAGGAAGAGCGATTGCGGCCCAGGCGCGACAGGCTCAGCCGGTGACGAAAGCGGGACAGGGCTGAGTCGGTGCCCTCGCGGACGAACGCGTCCAGTTCCTCGTCGTTGGCGTCGTCGAGGAACTGCTCGATCTCGCGCTCGACGGCAACCCGGCTCAACGGCACCTCGACCCGCTCCATGAGCAGGACGAAGGCCAGCAGCACGAAGGGGAACAGGAGCACCAGGAAACCGATCATCGCTCGCCATTGTGCCCCACCGGCGGTGTCCGACGGTGCTCGTAGGCTGACGGCGTGCCGTCCGCTCCCGCTCCGTCCACAACTGCCGCTGCCGAGACCCCGCTCGCGCTGACGCGCCGCGCCCGCCGCATCAACAAGGAGCTGGCCGCGATCTACCCCGACGCGCACTGCGAGCTGGACTTCACCAACGCGCTGGAGCTGTCGGTCGCGACGATCCTTTCCGCCCAGTGCACGGACAAACGGGTCAACGAGGTCACTCCCGCCCTGTTCGCCCGCTACCGCACCGCGGCCGACTACGCCGGAGCCGATCCGGCGCAGGTGCAGGAGTACGTCCGCTCGACCGGCTTCTATCGCAACAAGACGACGTCGATCATCAAGCTCGGCCAGCAGCTGATCGAACGCTTTGACGGCGAGGTCCCGCACACGCTCAAGGAGCTGGTGACCCTTCCGGGCTTCGGCCGCAAGACGGCCAACGTGATCCTGGGCAACGCGTTCGCGGTCCCCGGCATCACCGTCGACACCCACTTCGGCCGGCTGGCGCGACGCTGGGGCTGGACCGAGGAGAGCGACCCGGTCAAGGTCGAACTCGCCGTCAACGACCTGATCCCGAAGAAGGACTGGACGCTGCTCTCACACCGGGTCATCTGGCACGGGCGGCGCGTGTGTCACTCGCGCCGGCCCGCGTGCGGCGCGTGCCCGCTGGCCCGGCTGTGCCCGTCCTACGGCGAGGGTCCGACCGATCCCGCCATCGCCGCCCAGCTCGTCAAGAGTCCGAGTCAGGCGACGTGAGCCATCCGGACTGGCTGGCGCCGCTCGTCGAGGCCGCGCGCGCCGCCCGCCCCGAGGACATCTCGATGTTCCTGCCTCCGGACGACGGCAGCGGCCGGGCGTCGGCCGTGCTGATCGCGTTCGCCGAGACCGACGAGGGCCCCGGAGTGCTGCTCATCGAACGCGCGGCCGACATGCGCCGGCACCCCGGTCAGGTCGCCTTCCCCGGCGGTGCCGTCGACCCGGAGGACGCCGACGACGTCGCGGCGGCGCTGCGCGAGGCGCGGGAGGAGGTCGGGCTCGATCCGGTCAGCGTCCAGATCCTGGCCGAGCTGCCGGCCATCTTCATCCCGCCGTCGGGCTTCGTCGTGACCCCGGTGCTGGCCTGGTGGCACACGCCGCATGCGGTCGCGCCGGTCGACGCGGCCGAGGTCGCCCGTTCGGCCGTCGTCGCGATCTCGGCGCTGACCGACCCGGCCAACCGGTTCCGTGTGCGGCATCCCTCGGGGTGGCTCGGCGCCGGCTTCGAGGTCGACGGGTTCTTCGTCTGGGGCTTCACGGCGATGCTGCTGGACCGGCTGCTCACGATGGCCGGCTGGAACCGGCCGTGGAACCAGGACGTGCGCCGTCCGATTCCGGACCAGGGTCGGCCGCTGGAACAGCCCGGGCGCGGGCCGGTGCGCTGAACCGTCCCGGTGGGTTGGGGCGTCTACGCGCGGCACAGGCGGCGCCGGTACCGTCCTGCCCATGCCGCGCCCCCGACGACTCTGCGTACCCGTGGCCGTGCTGCTGGTCGCCGGTGTAGCGCTGAGCGGCTGCTCCAACCGCAACTCCTCGGCCGTCCGCCAGCCGCACACCGGCTCGGCCACGGCGTCGAGCGTCAACGGGGTCCAGCAGGTCACGTTGCACGCCAGCGACTTCCGCTTCTCGCCGTCGACGATCACCGTGCACCCGGGCAAGGTGACCGTGATCCTGATCAACGACGGCGGGGGAGCGCCGCACAACTTCTTGGTCACCGACTTCCCGGCCGACTTCGTGCCGCTGGCCGCGAACGGGCAGACCGAGCAGGCGACGTTCACGGCGCCGTCGCCGGGGACCTACCAGTTCGTCTGCACCATCCACACCACCCAGGGCATGGTCGGCAAGCTCGTGGTGCTCCCGAGCTGACGTGAACATCCTCGACGTCATCATCATTGTCGCCGCCGTGGCCTACGGCATCGGCGGTTTCCGCAACGGCGCCGTCGTCGGTGCCCTGTCGATGATCGGCTTCTTCGGCGGCGCCGTGATCGGCGCGCAGATCGCCGAGCCGATCGGTTCGCGGGTGGCCGACGGACGCGCCCAGGTGCCGGTGGCCATCCTGTGCGTGCTGCTGCTCGCCATGATCGGCCAACTGTTCGGGGCCTGGGTGGCCGGCCACGTCCGGGCCCGGGTGCGGTCGGAGAAGGGCCGGGCGCTGGACAGTGGAGTCGGGTCCGCGCTCGGCGTCGTCACGGTGATGCTGGTGGCCTGGATGGTCGCGATCCCGCTGGCGACCTCGCCGTATCCGACGCTCGCATCCCAGGCCAGCCACTCGCAGATCGTCCGCGCGGTCAATCGGGTCGTGCCCAACGACGTCCGCAGCCTGTACAGCTCGCTGCGCGGGTTCCTGAACCAGAGCGGCTTCCCGCCCGTCTTCGGCGACCTGCCCAGCGGGCCCAGCGTGGCCGTCCCCGCGCCCGACTCGACGCTGCCGGTTGCCGTGCAGGCGCGGGTTGTGCGTGCGCACCGCTCGATCTTCAAGATCTACGGCGAGGCGCCGTCGTGCGGACGGGGGATCGAGGGCAGCGGTTTCGTGTACGCGCCGCATCGCATCCTCACCAACGCGCACGTCGTCGCGGGCACCAGCCAGGTGGCGGTGCAGGTGAGCAAGAACCACAACCTGCCGGCGACCGTCGTCCTGTTCGACCCCGAGCGCGATGTGGCCGTCCTGGACGTGCCGGGCCTGGACGCCGCACCGCTACGGCTGGCGACCAGGACGGCCGGTCAGGGCGACCCGTCCGTCGTCCTGGGCTACCCCGAGGACGGGCCGTTCAACGTCCAGTCGGCCCGGGTGCGCTCGCGCTCGACCGTCTCGGGCAGCGACATCTACGGCAACGGGAACATCCAGCGCGAGATCTACTCGCTGCGCGCGGTCGTTCGCAGTGGCAACTCCGGCGGGCCGTTGATGGCCGACGACGGCACGATCCTCGGCATCGTGTTCGCGACCGCGCTCGACTCCTCCGACACCGGCTACGCGCTGACCGCCGGGGAGGTCTCCGGTGACGCCGGGACCGGCCGGACGACGAGCACGCCCGTCGGCACCGGCAAGTGCACGCCGGGCTGACTCCGGTCAGTGCAGCTTGGCCCAGCGCAGCAGCTCGCCGCTGATCAGGTCGGGCACCTCGTTGTGCGGGAAGTGACCCACCCCGTCCAGCACCCGGTACTCATAGGCCCCGGTCACGTACTGGCCCGAGCCCTGGGCCGTGCTCGGCAGCACGCAGGTGTCGAAGTCGCCGTGCAGTTGCAGCACGGGCGCGGTGATCGGCGTCCGCAGTGAGGCCGCGAACCGCCGGCCGTCGCGCCGGATGAGCGAGCGGACCAGCCAGCGGAAGTACTCCGAGGCGCAGTAGGCGACCGGATGGACCCGCATCGCCTCGGCGTACCGCTCGACGTCGGCCTGATAGCCGGGAGTACCCCGCCAGCGCGGACCGGTCCAGGTGTCGAACAGGTGGCGGACCCACCGGCTGTCGCGTGCCAGCAACCCCTCGGGCCGGCGCGGAACCTGGAAGGTGCGCAGCGCGTAGGCCGACGCCCGGCGCTGTTCGGCGTTGCGCGCGATGGCCGTCCGCAGCCGCAGCGGGTGGGCGGCGCCGAGCAGGACCAGCCCGCGCACCACCTGCGGATGGTTGGCCGCCATCGTCCAGGCCAGCAGCCCGCCGAGGTCGTTGCCGACGACCAGCGCGTCCCGCTCGCCGAGGGACGTCACGAGCGCGGCCATGTCGGTGGCGAGCGTCGGGGCGTCGTAGCCGCGCGGGGGCTTGTCGCTGGCGCCGAACCCCCGCAGGTCGACCGCGACGGCGCGGTAACCGGCGTCGGCCAGCTCGACCATCTGCCGGCGCCAGGTCCACCAGAACTGCGGGAAGCCGTGCAGCAGCAGGACGAGCGGGCCGGTGCCGAGCTCGGCGACGTGCAGGGCGATGCCGTTGGCGCGCACCATCTTGTGCGCCCAGGGACCCTCGACGAGGGCGATCGAACTGTCGGGCGCGCCGGGTAACGGACCGAAACCCATCTGCCGGTCAGCTCCGCTTCGTGTTGGCCTTGAGGTAGGCGACGGTGTCCTTGCCGGTGCCGATGGTGCGTGTGGGCGCCTTCACCTTCTTGACCTTCTTGATGCCGAACAGCACGAGCAGCCCGATCAGGATCAGCAGGAAGACGAAGACGATCAGGTAGGACAGCCAGCGCCAGACGCCCGCCGCGGTGATGCCTTCGGCCAGGGCGATCAGCCCGAACGTCAGCGAGAAGAACAGCAGGGCGCCGGCGGTGATGAAGAAGCCGGCGCCGACGCCGGCGTTCTTCACCGAGGACTTCAGCTCGAGCTTGGCCAGCGCGACCTCGCCCTGGATGATCGTCGACAGGTGGGTCGAGGCGTCCGAGACGAGCTGACCGACCGACGGTTCGCCGGATGCTGCGTGGCGTCCGCTGGGAGCAGTGGCGTCCGGTTGCGGCGTGACCGTCACGTTGTCGGCTCCTTCTGGCGGGGTGCTCGGCGGGGGTGCTGCCCGATCATTCCAGCATTCTGCACCGGCCCGCACCTGATCCCGCTGGGGTTACCGCTGTGGTCCCTGCTGCGGTCACTGCTGTGGTCACTGCAATCGGGGGTCACTGCAACCGGGTGAGCAGCGCGACGCCGTCGGGAACGCCGAGCCCGGTGCAGGCGTCCCATCCGGGTCCGGCGGAGTAGCTGCCGTTGCTGCCCGCCACGATGTCGCGCAGTCCCGGCGCCGCCGACCCGGCGGCGACGCCGGCGTACAGGGCCGGGCTGAGCGGGCCCAGCCGTCGCCCGGTCGCCTGGACGAGCCGGGCGGCGAGCGCGGCCCACAGCGGGGCGACCGCGCTCGTGCCGCCGATGACGAGCTGCGAGCCGTCGACCAACACCTGGTACCCCGTCTGCGGGTCGGCGTCCGCGGCGACGTCCGGGACGCCGCGTCCGGACGCCGGAACCCCGGCCGTGGCCTGCCAGGCCGGCCGGGGGAAGGTGTCGCTGACACCACCGCCGGTGGCTCCGCCGGTGGAGCCGTCGTTCCAGACCGTCTCCGCGGTGACGGCGCCCGATGCCGGGTCGGCCTGCAGTGACGTGCCGCCGCAGGCCAGGACGTTCGGGCTCGACGCCGGGAAGTCGACGTGGTTCTTGCCGTCGGTGCCACCGTCGGAGCTGCCGTTGTCACCGGCGGCCACGGTGACGGTGACGCCGAGGGTTCCGGCGTCGGCGAAGACGCTGTCCAGGCCCGACCGGGCCTGGGCGGTCCAGGCGTCCTCGCTCTGGCCCCAGCTGATGCTGACGGCGGCGGGGGCCGGGGTGGCGTGCACGGCCTCGCTCACCGCGTCCAGGAAGCCGGCGTCGGTGTTGGGTGCGAAGTAGACGGCGATCGCGGCTCCGGGCGCGAGCGAGCCGACGACCTCGATGTCCAGCAGCACCTCGCCGTCCGCGCCCTGCGGGTCCTGGCCGGCCACGTTCTGCGCGCCGTCGACGCTGACGGCGGTGACCCTGGGCGAGGTGATGCCCAGGCCACCGAAGTACGAGTCGAGATCGGACTGCGCGAAGCCGCCGCCGAGTTCGATGATCCCGACGCTCTGGCCGGTGCCGTCGGTTCCGGGCGGAAAGTTGTAGATCTGCCCGAGCTGGGGCGGGGTGTAGCTGGTCGGGGCGGCCGCCGCGGCCGCGAACCGGAAGTGGGCCCGGGTCTGCGGCCGGTCGTCCAGGCCGAGAACGGCGACCACGGCGCCCTCGAGCGCACGCGGCACGCTGAGCCCGCCGGTCCGGTGGCGATGGGTCACCTCGTGCCCGTCCGCGCTCGGGCTGTCGACCTGCTCGAGCGTCGTCCCGAAGGCGGCGCCGAGGTCCTGCACCGAGCCGGCGACCCGGACCCGGCGCGAGGGCAGGTCGGAGGAGACGACGCGCAGCCCGAGCTCGGTGAGCGAGTCGGTCACCCGGGTCACGTCGGCCGGGTCGGCGCCGATCTCGCCGGGGGTGCGGTGCCGGAGCAGGAGCACCACCTCGACCTGCTCCTGCGGGTCGATCGGGCGGGCGTCGCCGGACGACGCCGCCGCGAGTCGTTCGCTTCCGGGGAGTGGCACCAGGTCCGGGTTCTGCCGATTCGCATCCATGTCTCGGGTCTACGCGCCCGCGCCCGCCCTGGCAACCGGCTCGTCCGAGAAGGGGTCCGTAGCCTCGGGCCCATGACCGCCGACCCGCTCGCCCCGCTGCTCGAGCTGCCCGGCGTCGCCGACGGCGTCGCCGCAACCCGCTCCAGCGTCGACGCGCTGCTGAACAACCGCACCCTGCGGCGGCGGTCGGCCGACGTGTCGGCCGAGTCCTCGCTCCGCGGCGCCTGGGCCTCGGCCTGGCTGTCCGGCGCCGAGGTGCCGCTGGAGGACGTCCGCTCCGGCGCCGCGGTCGACGACCCGGTGCTGCAGGGCGCACTGCGAGCGCAGGCGGCGATCCCGGCCCTGGCCGACACCTGGACCACCGCGCCCCGCCAGGCCCTGGCCCGGCTGCACGCGCTGGCCGCGGCCGATCTGATCGAGGACCGCGAGCAGCTCGGCCGGCCGGTCGTCGGCGCAGCCGAACGCCTCGACACCCTGGCCCTGGTCCTGGACGCCACCAGCGCACCGGCGACCGTGGTCGCCGCGTTGGTCCACGGTGAGGTGCTCTCGGCCTTCGGCCCGGCGTCCGGCGTCGTCGCCCGAACGGCGGTCCGGCTCACGCTCATCGACCGGGGGCTGGACCCCAAGTCGCTCGTCGTCGTCGAGGCCGGCCATCGTGAGCTGGGCGCGGCCTACCCGGCGGCGCTGGCCGCGTACCGGACGGGGACGCCGGCGGGCATCGCGCAGTGGATCAACCACTGCTCGGCCGCCATCGTCGCGGGCGTGCAGGAAGCCACCGCGATCTGCGAGGCCATCGCTCGCGGCTGATCACGGCCGGCTGCGCCCATGACGACGGCGTCGGGGCCACGGTGAAGGTGGTCTCGACGCCGTCGGCACGGGCGACCGGGTTACCAAGCGTGCCCTGCGGAATGTCAGGCGCGGGCCGGAGTTAGTTGCGGTCCGCGCCGACTCACCTGTGCGTGGTGGGATCGCCGCGTGGGTGCCCTGTCGTCCGTGCGGGGCGGGTATCGCTGGGGGCTGGACCGCCATCGACGACCACCCGTCCTTAACTGCATGCAACGCCCATTAGCGACCCGGGCGCAACCCCTGCGCGGCATGTCGGCACGCGCGATCAGCTTCGAATCGGGCGAGGCGGCTCCCGGCGCCCTTGCGACCGGGGCCGTCGTGCGTTCGGCGAGCCCGACGGCTGGGCACCTAGACCTCAGGTTGCGGTGCGGCGCTTGTGCGCGGCGTACCAGAGGACGCCGCCCACGGCGATGCCCGCGCCCACAGCGCCCGCGGTGATCGTCGGGTGCTCGGGCTTGAGACCGGAGATGCGCTCGCGCAGCGGCACGGCGTTGGAGAAGGTGAGCATCGGCCACTCGCGCTCGGTCGCGATCTTGCGCAGGGCGCGGTCGGCATTGACCGCGTACGGGTGGCCGACCGCCTCCAGCATGGGCACGTCCGTGGCGGAGTCGGAGTAGGCGTAGCAGGCGTCGAGGTCGTAGTCCCGTTCGGCGGCAAGCGCGCGGATCGCGACCGCCTTCTCGGGGCCGTACGCGTACAGGCCGATCTCGCCGGTGTACTTCTCGTCCTCGACGAGCATCTGGGTGCCGATGACGTGGTCGGCGCCCAGCATCGCGCCGATCGGGGCGACGACCTCCTCGCCGGACGAGCTGACGATGACGACGTCGCGGCCGGCGGCCTTGTGCATGCCGATCAGTTCCACTGCTTCGTTGTAGATGATCGGGTCGATGATCTCGTGCAGCGTCTCGGACACGATCTCGCGCACCTGGTTGACGTCCCACCCGCTGCACATCGCGGTCAGATAGGCCCGCATGCGCTCCATCTGATCAGCGTCGGCGCCCGCGATCGCGAAGACGAACTGGGCGTACGCGCTGCGCAGCACCGCACGCCGGTTGAGCAGGCCGCCCTGATAGAACGGCTTGCCGAACGCGAGCACGCTGGACTTGGCGATGATCGTCTTGTCCAGGTCGAAGAACGCAGCGGTGCGCGGCGCCACGTTCGCCGATGCCGGGGTCACCCGGTCGAGGATACGGACGGCACCGGCCGTTGCGGTCCGCTGTCCACAGCCTCGCGTGTCGTC
>JBDTGE010000085.1:0-12236 GCA_039937575.1 Jatrophihabitantaceae bacterium | reverse complement strand
ACGGCGCTGATCATCGCGCATCGGCTGTCGACGGTGGAGATCGCCGACCGCGTGCTGGTGCTGTCCGAGGGCCGGGTGGTCGAGGACGGCACGCCCGATGAGCTGATCGCGTCCGGCGAGGGTCAGTTCGCCGCCCTGCACGAGTCCTGGCGTGACTCGCTGGTCTGATCGGGCCGAACGCCGCTCGATCTTGTTGCGGTCAGGTCGTCCGAACCGCAGAACTGCACCAAGATCGCCGATCAGCCGTCGAGGTGGGCGAACGCGACCGCGGCCGCCGTGGCGACGTTCAGCGAGTCGACCCCGCCGGACATCGGGATCCGGACCAGCTCGTCGGCGTGCGACAGCGCCCCGTCGGTGAGGCCGTGGCCCTCGGCGCCGAGCAGCACGGCCCACCGGTTCGGCGGCGGGACGTCGCGCAGCCGCAGGGCCGACGCGCGGGGCGTCATCGCCAGGACCCGCAGCCCGTGCGCCCGCAGCAGCTCCAGCGAGTCCGGCCAGGGTTCGGGCAGCACCGCGAACGGGATCCGCAGCACGTGCCCCATCGACACCCGGACACTGCGGCGGTACAAGGGATCGGCGCACCGCTGGTCCAGCAGCACCGCGTCCACGCCGAACGCGGCCGCATTGCGGAACAGGGCACCCAGGTTCTCGAAGTCGTTCAGCGCCTCCAGCACCGCGACGCGCCGGGCGGTGGCGAGCAGCCCGTCCAGGGGCGGTGGCGCCAGGCGGTCGGCCGAGGCCAACACGCCGCGCGTCACCCGGAACCCGACCAGGGCGGACAGCACCCACTTGTCCATGACGTACACCGGCGCGTCCAGGGGGGCCAGGGCCGGCGTCAGGGCCGAGATCCGCGCCGGAACCCCGACCACCGCGCGCAGCGGGTAGGGCGAGCGGGCCAGCCGCTCGACGACGTTGACCCCCTCGGCGATGACCACGCCCCGCCGGTCCACCCGCACGTCGGCGTCGGTCAGGTTGCGGAAGTCGGCCAGCCGGGGATCAGCCGGATCGTGGATCTCGATGACCTGCACACGGCGATTGTCCCGCGCTCAGGCGTGCGCGACGCCGGCGGCCCGCTCGGCCAGGTAGGCCGGCCCGAGCCCGCGCCGATGGGCGATCGCCGCCGCGATGGCCAGCGTGGCGACCACGCAGATCAGCCCGCCGCCGATCAGACCCCATCGGGCGCCCGCCGTACCGGCCAGCCAGCCGACGATCGGGGCCCCGAGCGGCGTCCCCCCCATGAAGCACATCAGGTACAGCGCCATCACCCGGCCGCGCATAGTCGGCTCGACGCCGAGCTGTACGGACGAGTTGGCCGCCGTGGTGAGCGTGAGCATCGCCAGGCCGGTCGGAACCAGCAGCAGCGCGGTCAGGTCGTAGCCCGGCATCAGGCCGGATCCGATCTCCAGGACCCCGAAGGCCAGGGCGGTGACGATCAGGAACAGCTGGGTCGGCCGCGTCCGGCGGCGGGTCGCGATCACCGCTCCGACACAGGCACCGACCGCCAACGAGGTCGACAGCAGGCCGTAGCCGCTGGCCCCCCGGTGAAAGACCTGCTTGGCCATCAGCGCGGTGGTGATCTGGAAGTTCAGCCCGAACGTCCCGATGACGAACACCAGAATCATCGTCAGCATCAGGTCCGCACGTCCGCGCACATAGTCGAAGCCGTCGCGCAACTGACCCTTGGCCCGTACCAGCGGCGGCGACGGGTGCAGCTCACTCGTGCGCATCAGCCACAGGCCGAGCAGCACACCGACGCTGGACAGCGCGTTGACCAGGAACGCCCACCCGGTGCCCACCGCAGTGATCATCACCCCGGCCACGGCCGGCCCGAGGATCCGCGCCGCGTTGAAGATCGTCGAATTTATGCCTACCGCGTTGACCAGGTCCTCGCGCCCGACCATCTCCACCACGAACGACTGCCGCACCGGCGTGTCGATCGCGGCGATGAGTCCGAGCACGGTCGCCAGCACCAGGACGTGCCAGAACCGGACGACGCCGGAGACGTCGAGCAGGCCGAGCACCAGCGCGGCCAGGGCCAACGCACCCTGCGTGGCGAAGAGGATCTTGCGCTTGTCGCCCCGGTCGGCGATGACCCCGCCCCACAGGCCGAACAGCAGCGACGGGCCGAACTGCAGCGCGGTGACGATGCCGAGGGCGGTGCCGGAGTTGGTCAGTTCGAGAACGAGCCAGTCCTGCGCCACCCGCTGCATCCAGGTGCCGGTCAGCGAGACGAGCTGCCCGGACGCGTACAGCCGGTAGTTGCGCACCCGAAGGGACCGGAACATCCCGCCGTTGCGGGTAGGGCTCAGCTCGGGGGTGGTGTCAGGGCGGGCGGCGACCGCCGTCACTGCTCGGCCAGTTTGTCGAGCACGGGGATGGCGCTGCGCAGCACGGCGCGCTCGTCGGACGTCAGCTGGGACAGACGCAGCGACAGGAACTCATCGCGCAGGCGGCGTTCGGAGTCGAGCAGGGCGACGCCGTCGTCGGTGATCGCGATGATCGCCTGGCGGCGGTCGCCCGGGTGGGAGTCGCGCCGGACCAGGCCGCGCTCCTCCAGGCTCGCCAGCACCTTGGTCATCGACGGCGGCTGGACCTTCTCGCACGCAGCGAGGTCACCGGCGCTCATCGGCCCGCGCTTGTTGAGCGTGCCCATGGCCGAGAGCTGGGTCAGGGTGACGGACATGTCGGCACGCTGGTTGCGGACGATCCGCGTCAGTCGCAGCAGCGACGGGCGAAGCAGCGAAGCGAGCTCCGCGATCGTTGCCTTGGCCACCGATGTCACGATAGTTAGTCTACCTAACGAACAGTGCTGGCGCCAATCGATTCGAGCCGGGCGGCCAGGGAGCGCACCTCGGCGTCGCGCCGGGGCAGCGGCACCCCGTCGACCGATGCGATCGGCACGACCAGGCTCAGGCTGCTGGTCCAGAACGCGGCGCAGTTGCGCAGGTCGCTCAGGTCGAACGGCCGCAGCTCGCTCGGCCGTCCCTCGTCGCGGGCGAGGTCGAGCACGGCTCGGCGGGTGACGCCCGGCAGCAGGTCATCGCGCAGCGGCGGCGTCACCAGCGTCCCGTCCTCGGCGAGCAGGAACACGTTGCCCCGGCTGGTCTCCAGCACGGCGCCGTCCGCCGCGACGAACAGCGGGGCGCCGCCGTCCTCCTGGGCCGTGAGGTAGCCGCGCTCGGCCCACTTGTGTCGCCACAGCCCGGTCCGGCTGGCGACGGACCGGACCGCCGACGGACCGGGCCGCGGACGGGCCGGAGCCGCGCTGACGGTGACTGAACCCGCCGCGAACACCACCCGCAGCGCCACCCGCCCCGACGTCCCGTGCGCAGCCGCCCGCATCCGCGCAGCGGTCCTCGCGGGCAGGGCGACGCCGTACAGCTCCCGGACCGAGCAGTCCAGCCGGGCCAGGTGGTCGGCCCCGCGCAGCAGCACGCCGTCCACGGCCAGCACCGTCTCGAGCACCCCGCCCGCGAGCTGGCCCGGCGTCGGACGTACCTCGGGTGTCACGATCGCATCGCTGACCGAAGACCCGAGCGCGCCCAGCAACGGCGCCGCCTTGTGCAGGCACTCGCGCCACTCCAGCATCGGCACGCTGTCCGCGGTGACCCCGCCACCGACCCCGAGCTCGATCCGCTCGCCGGCCAGCTCGAACGTCCGGATCGTCACGCTGAGCTCGGCGCCCCAGGACGGGCTGACGAAGCCGATCGCGCCGGTGTAGGCGCCGCGCGGGCGCTCCTCCAGCTCGCCGATCGCGGTCACCGCCCGCGACTTCGGCGCGCCGGACACCGAGCCCGGTGGGAAGCTGGCTCGCAGCAGCTCGGCATCGCCGACGTCCTCGCGCAGCCGCCCGGTCACCGTCGACACCAGGTGCCAGACGCCGGGGTGGGCCTCGATGTCCAGCAGTGAGGACGCCCGGACCGAGCCCACCTCGCACACCCGGCCCAGGTCGTTGCGCATCAGGTCGACGATCATCACGTTCTCGGCCGCGTCCTTGGCCGAGCGCCGCAGGGCGTCCGCACCCCCGTTGCCGTCCACCCGCGGTGCCGTGCCCTTGATCGGCGAGGTCCGCACGTCCCGCCCGCGCCGGCGCAGGAACAGCTCCGGGCTGAAGCTGGCCAGCGCCCGCTCACCGCCGCCGACGAACGCGCCGTACACCGGGTGCAGCGAGTCGACCGCGTCGGCGAACAGGCCCGCGCCGCTGCCGGAGAAGCTCGCGTCGAGCCGGGCGCAGACGTTGACCTGGTAGATCTCACCGGCCCGGATCAGCTCCACCGCCCGCTCCACCGCCGAGAGATGCGTCGAGCGGTCGGCCCCACCGAAGCGCCCGACCCGCCATCGGGCCGAGGCGGCACCGGCGAGCAGCACCTCGGCCTCGTCGCGCCGGGCCTGCAGCAGCGCGTCCCGCTCATCGCTCCACAGCGCCTCGAAGAACCACGACCCGTCGCGGTGACGCAGCAGGTGGTCGTGGAACGCCAGCCGGGACGGCCCGTCGTAGGCCAGCGCGCCGAACCAGCCGCCGCCGACGACGGCCGGGTTGGCGCCCTCCACGACGGGCAGCACGTCCAGCGCCGCGATCGGGTCCTCGGTCGCGTTCAGGACGAGTACCGGATCGGACGTGAGCACCGCATCGCCGTCGGCCCACGACCCGATCAGGGCGACCAGCCCGTCCGCACCGGCCGCCGCCCGCACCACCAGCGATGGCGGCGGGCCGGCGCCGAGCGGCAGGCTGACGACCCGGCAACGCAGTCGCGCGACCGCGTCGAGCGCGGTCAACTCAGTGGATGTGGAACAGCGTCTTGAGCGGCTCGATGGCGAAGTACACCGCGAACAGCACCGACACCGCCCACAGCAGCGGATGGACGGACCGAGCCTTGCCCACGGCCACCTGCAGCACCACGTAGCTGACGAAGCCGGCCCCGATGCCGTTCGTGATCGAGTAGGTGAACGGCATCAGGACGATGGTGAGGAACGCCGGCACCGCGATCTCGAGGTTGCCGAAGTCGATGTTCTTTATCTGCCGCATCATCAGCACGCCGACCACGACCAGCGCGGGTGTCGCCGCCTCGGACGGGACGAACTGGGCCAGCGGCGAGAGGAAGATCGTGATCACGAACAGCAGGCTGGTCGTGACGCTGGCCAGCCCGGTCCGCGCGCCGTCACCGATTCCCGACGCGGACTCGACGTAGGTGGTGGCCGAGGACGCGCTCGCCGCGCCGCCGGCGATCGCGGCCAGGCCGTCGACTAGCAGCACGGGACCGATGTTCGGCACGTTGCCGTCCGGGTCCAGCAGGTCGGCCTCGCTGGCCAGCCCGATCGTCGTGCCCATGACGTCGAAGAAGTCCGACAGCACGAGCGAGAACACGATGACGATGCCCGAGACGATGCCGACCGCGCTGAACCCGCCGCCGAGGGAGAACTTGCCGAGCAGGTGCAGGTCCGGCGCGCCGAAGTGCTTGCCGGCGAACGAGGGCACGTTCAGCTCCCAGCCGGTCGGATTCTTGGCCGAGAGCGGGCCGAGCTTGGCGATCTTCTCGATGATCGCGGCCAGCACGGTGCAGACCACGATGCCGATCAGAATGGCGCCCTTGACCTTGCGCACCATCAGCACGGCGATCAGCAGCACGCCGACGACGAACACCAGCGTCGGCCAGCCCCGCAGGTGACCGCCGATGCCGATCGTCACCGGCGTGCCTACGTCCGGACGCACGAAGCCGGCGTCGACGAAACCGATCAGGGCGATGAACAGCCCGATGCCGACGGCGATCGCGCTCTTGAGCTGCATCGGGATCGCGTAGAACACCGCGGTGCGGAACCCGGTCAGCACCAGGACGGTGATCAGCAGGCCCTCGATGACCACCATGCCCATCGCCGCCGGCCAGGACATAACGCTCGCGACCTGGAAGGCGACGAAGGCGTTCAGGCCGAGCCCGGTCGCGATCGCGAACGGGTAGCGGCCGAGGACGGCCATGAGCAGCGTCATCGCCGCGGCCACGAGAGCGGTGACGGCGGCCACGGCGGCCAGGTTCGGCGACGAGCCGCCACCGAGGAAGTGGCCGGTGCTGTCCTTGGCCGTGCCGATGATCAACGGGTTCAGCACCACGATGTAGACCATCGTCACGAACGTGACCAGGCCACCACGGACCTCGCGCGGGACGGTGGAACCGCGGGCGGTGATCGAGAAGAACCGGTCGAGCGAGCTGGGGGGAGCGGACTGCGAAGTGGTGGCCACGGCGGGTAGCCTGCCCGATCATGGCCAGTGCATCAACGCCGCCCCGCGAGTCGCGTCAACTCGCGCGCCCGCCGGCCGTCCAGATCGACGCGCGGCGGGTCACCCTGTTCGGCACGGTGGCCTGGTTCCTCGCGTTCCTCGTGCTGCTGCCGTTCTGGTCCTGGCTCGGCCACCACGACCATCGGGTGTGGCTGTGGACCTGCCTGGCCGGCGCCGTCCTGGGCCTGATGGGCTACACGCTCATGGGCAGGCACCGCCGCGAGGGAAGGACTGTCTGAGCTTGGGCCGTCCATCGCGACTTCGTCGCGACTTGACGGCGGTCGTGCTCACCTTGGGCTCCGCCGGGGTTCTCACCGGGTCATTGGGCCTCGGTGGGCTGGTCGGACCTCCCCCATGCGGTGGGGGGTTAGAGAATCACATCTCCATCTTCATAGATCTGGCCGACCGGCTCGGCGAGTGAGGGCACGACCACGACGGCCTGCGAGTGCGCTCCGCAGCCGTACTCGACGCTGACGACCCGCCCGTCGACCTCGGTGATCTCGTTGCCGCACACGCCGAAGCCCGCCTGCAACGACCCGGCGAGCGTGAGCAGGAAGCCACAGGTGCCGCAGTGCCCGGGCGCCTGGCGGGCCATCGGGCTGTCCGGGCCGAAGTCACCGAGCTGCCAGCGTTCGGCGGCGTCCAGGCGTCCTTCACGAGACATGACCCGCTCGCGCCCGAGACCGAGCTCGAAGGCGACCGACTCGACGGCCGGATCGTCGGACTCGACGTAGGCCGGGACGAGACGCGGGTCGTCCGCGGTGGCCGGCATCAGGTCGCCGGGGCTGAGGTCGCCCGCGCGCACCCGCTCGTTCCACGGCACCCACTGCGGGGCCAGCAGCGCACCCGGGCCCGGCAGCAGCACGACCTCGTCGACGGTGGCCGCCTTGGACCGCGACGCCCGCACGACGGTGACCGCCCAGTGCCACCCGGTGTAGCCCGGCAACGACGTCGCGAACGCGTGCGAGACGATCCGGTCGCCCCCGCCCTGCGCACCCAGGTACTCGCCCACGGTCCCGGCGCCGACCTCGATCGCCGCGGCCCGCGCGAGTTCGACGGCGGCGGCCAGGGTCGCGTCCGGTTCGGTCACGACGGCGACGGGTTCGAGCTCACTGGTGTTCACGCCCCCATTGTGGCTGATGCTCGGTCGGGCGCGGCGCGCGGAGCTGAACCTGTCGCGCCGGTGGGGCAGGATGGGCTGGTGGCCCGCCGTGACGATGATCAACCTCGCAAGAGGTTCTCCAAGTCTGGCCACACCAGCTACGGGGCGGGCCAGAGTCCGTCGCCACCGCCGCCGCCGCCGCAGTACCAGCCACATTACGAGTCGCCGTACCAGCAGCCGTACCAGGCGCCCCCGCACCAGCCGCCCCCGGTGGACGCGTTCGGCAACCCGACCTACCACCACACGACCGCGGCCGGACGAAGCGAACAGCGTCCGCCGGCCTCCCCAGCCGTCGCGATCGCCCGCGGCGCGATCACCGGGACCAACCGGGCGGCTCGCGGCGTCACCAAGAAGGTGATCCGGGCCAGCAAGGCCGACGGCGCCGAGCAGTCCGGCCTCACGGCCCTGATCTGGAACCAGGTACTGAGCTACGGCACCGACGCGATGATCACCGTCGCGCTCGCCGGCACGGTGTTCTTCGGCGCCTCGACCAGTGCCCAGCGCGGCAACATCCTGCTGTACCTGCTGATCACGATGGCCCCGTTCGCGGTGGTCGCGCCGGTCATCGGGCCGGTCCTGGACCGTTTCCAGCACGGTCGCCGGTGGACCATGGCCGGAACCGCGGCCGGCCGCGCCGTTATGGCGATAATCATGGCCGGGCACCCGACCGAGCTGCTGATCCTCTACCCGTGCGCCCTCGGTTCGCTGGTGCTGTCCAAGGCCTACGGCGTGGTCCGGGCCGCAGCGGCGCCCCGGCTGGTCCCGCCCGGCATGACCCTCACCGAGGCGAACGCCCGATTGTCGATCTTCGGGCTCGGCTCGACGCTCGTGCTCGGCGGCTTCGTCGGTGTCCTGATCAAGCTCACCGGCTCGTACACGTTCGGCCTGCTCGTCACCGCCATCGGTTTCGCCGCGTGCGCGTTCTTCGCGTTCCGGCTGCCACCGCAGGTGGACTCAGCGGTGCCGGCGCCGCGCCATCCCGGCGAGCCGCCTCGACCGCGCAGCCAGCAGCGGGTGCCGCCGCTGGCCCGCCTGCAGAGCTGGGCCTCGCGCGGCTTCGACCCGCACATCATCACCGCACTGCAGGGCGAGTCGGTGCTGCGACTGCTGTCCGGGCTGC
Source organism: Jatrophihabitantaceae bacterium (assembly GCA_039937575.1). Classification (GTDB taxonomy): domain Bacteria; phylum Actinomycetota; class Actinomycetes; order Mycobacteriales; family Jatrophihabitantaceae; genus JBDTGE01. The sequence continues at coordinate 3,683 of JBDTGE010000085.1, read as the reverse complement.
TCACGATCTACCTCGCTTTCTACGTCGAGTCGACGGCGCACGGCCTGGAGGCGGCGCTGCAACTCGGCGGCGTGGTCGGCGCGGCCGGGGTCGGCAACTTCCTCGGCACCGCGATCGGCACCAAGATCAAACTGCATCGCCCCGAGCTGGCGATCATCGCCTCGACGATCACCGCGGCCGTCAGCTGCCTGCTCGTGGCGGTCATCTTCGACATCTGGTTCGCCATCGCCGGCATGCTGATCAGTGCGGTCACCAACTCGCTGTCGAAGATCGCGCTCGACGCACTCATCCAGCGCGACGTCGTCGAGACGCTGCGCTCCAGCGCGTTCGCCCGCTCCGAGACGTTCCTGCAGCTGGCCTGGGTCGTCGGGGCGGCGATCGCGGTCGCCCTGCCCTCCAGCCGGGCCAACGGCGGGGCCATCGGGTTCTGGGTCGCCGCGGTGATCGTCGGTGCGGTCGCGGTCGTCACGGCTCTGCGGCATCGGGCCATGAACCGGGCCCCGTCCGGCCGCGAGCTGCCCGGTAGCGTTGGACCGCGCACCTACGACCAACGGTGAGCTGAATCGAACCTGCGAGGAGCACGATGTCCCGGTCCCGCCGAGCCGCCGCGGCGGTTGCCGGTGCCGCCGCGATCAGCTCGCTGCTCACCGCGTGCCAGAAGCCGACGCCGCAGGTCACCGTTCTCGGCGGCGGCAAGGTCGTGACGATCTCGCCGTCCACCTACTGCTTCGACAGCACCCACTGCCGGGCCGGGAAGCTGGAGCTGCCCTCGTTCACGCTCGGCCCGGACGACAAGGTGATGATCGACGTCCCGTCCGCCGTCGCCGACCGCGGCTGGCAGGTCGAGGCGCTGAGCCTGGCCGACATCAACAAGGTCTTGGGCGGCAGCGGCCCGATCTCCGGCAGCCACTCCTTCCGCGTCGCCAGCAACACCGGCAACGGCGACCCGTTCCTCGTGCGGGTGGACGAGCTGCACCGGGGCAAGCCCGACGGCAGCGCCTGGAGCTTCGTCGTCACGGTCTCCCAGACCAAGACGTGACCCGCCTGCTGATCGTCACCGCCGTCGAGGCCGAGCGCGCCGCGATCACCGCCGCTGCCCGGCCCGCTGGCCGGATCGAGGTCATCGTCGGCGGCGTCGGGCCGGCTGCGGCCGCCGCCGCCACCTCGGCCGCCCTGGCCCCCGGCGAGTACGACCTGGTCCTGTCCGCGGGCATCGGCGGCGGCTTCACCCCGCTGGCACCGGGCGACATCGCGGTGGCGTCCTCGATCGTGTTCGCCGATCTGGGTGCCGAGACGGCCGACGGCTTCGCCCCGATCTCCTCGCTCGGCTTCGGCCAGGACACGTACGCCGTCGATCCGCAGCTCGCGATCGAGCTGGCCGACCGCAGCGGCGGCCACCTCGGGACCGTCCTCACCGTCGCGACCGTCACCGGGTCCCGCGCCGTCGCCGACCGGTTTGTCGGGCGCTTCCCGGACGCCGTGGCCGAGGGCATGGAGGGCGCCGGCGTCGCCGCGGCGGCCACCCACCACGGCGTCGCGTTCGCCGAGATCCGCGCGATAAGCAATGCGGTCGGGCCGCGCGAGCGGGACTCGTGGCAGATTCCGCAGGCCCTGACCACCCTCGGCCGTGCGCTCGCCGCCGTCACGGCAGGATGGACGGCGTGAAGCTCGCATTCTCGCCCTGCCCGAACGACACCTTCGTCTTTCACGCCTGGACGCACGGCCTGCTCCCCGGCGCCCCCGCGACCGAGGTCACCTACGCCGACATCGACGTCACCAACACCGCCGCTGAGCGGGGCGAGTTCGACGTCGTCAAGGTGTCCTACGCGGCCCTGCCCTGGCTGCTGGACCGGTACACCCTGCTGCCGGCCGGCGGCGCGCTCGGGCGCGGGTGCGGGCCGCTCGTGCTCACCCGCGGCGACGTCGCGGACCTGGACGGCCGGACGGTGGCCGTGCCGAGCGAGCGGTCGACCGCGTACCTGCTGTTCCGGTTGTGGGCCACCGGCCAGCGCCCGGCCCGCATCGACGTAGTCCCGTTCACCCAGATCATGCCGGCCGTCCGCGACGGGCACTACGACGCCGGTCTGGTCATCCACGAGGCCCGGTTCACCTATCCGGACTACGGGTTGAGCTCGCTGGTCGACCTCGGCGAGTGGTGGGAGTCCGACACCGGGTTGCCGATCCCGCTCGGCGCGATCCTGGCCCGCCGCGGGCTCGACACTGCCGCGCTGACCGACGTGGTGCGCGCGTCCGTCGAGTACGCGTGGGCCAACCCCGAGGCGTCGGCGGCCTACATCGCCGAGCACGCCGCCGAGATGTCACCGGACGTGCAGCGACAGCACATCGCCTTGTACGTCAACGAGTTCACCGGCGACCTGGGCCCCGAAGGCTACGGCGCGATCGAGGCGCTGCTCGCCCGTGCCCACGCCGCCGGCCTCACCCCGACCAACCCGGCCGTGCGCTGAGCCAGGGGTCCAGGGTCAGGCGTCCAGGGTCAGGCGTCCAGGTTGTCGGCGAAGCCGCGCAGCAGACCGGCGATCTTGCGGGCCTCGGCCTTGTCCGGGTAGCGGCCGCGCCGCAGCGAGTTCGACACGTTGTCCAGGACCTTGATCATGTCCTCGACGAGCGGCGCCATCTCCTCGGCCGGCTTGCGCGTGGCCCGGGCGACGGACGGCACCGGATCAAGGATCTTGACCTGCATCGCCTGATTGCCCTTGCGTCCGGACACCACGCCGAACTCCACGCGCTGGCCCGGCTTGAGCTCGGTGACCCCGTCCGGCAGCGCATCGCGGTGCACGAAGACGTCCTCGCCACTGGAGGATTCGTCGTAGGACAGGAAGCCGAACCCCTTCTCCGCACTGAAGAACTTCACCTTGCCGCTGGGCACCGGGTACTCCTTGATTCGCCGCGCACGGGCACGTCCGGTCGAAACGCACCGAAGGCACCGCACTCTCGCGGTGCCTTCACGTACAGGTTACTTGGCGCGCGCCGCACAAGCACGGGGATACTGGACGCGTGTCCAAGCTGCCCGCCTCCCGTGCGGTTCGCGCCGGCCTGGCGCTGTTCGTGCTGGGGCTGATCTTCATCCTGGTCGACGTCACGCCGTTCTTCGCCGACGACCACAACCGGCCGCTGTGGCTGAACCTGGCCTGCCTGCTCGCGCCGCTCGGATTCGCCGTCGCGGTCGGGGCCGGGCTGCGGGCCGGACGCGAGGACCAGCGGGCCGCCCTGCGCGCCCTCGCCGACGCGCCGCCTCCGCGCGGCATGACACACTGAACAGTCCGCATCTGTGCCGAGTGAGAGGGCAACCATGGCCAGCAGCACGCCGCGAACCCCGGAACAGTTCCGCGAGTCTGAACGGACCAGCATCGACTTCCACGTGAACGAGCTGGCCGCCGACAAGGCCGGTGCGCTGTCCCCGTTCGGACCCGACGTCCAGTTCCCCCTGCCGCTGGACCGGATCCGCTACACCCACCCGTCGCCGGCCGACCGCCCGCACCTCGCCGACGGACGCTGACCCACGACGCACGAGCCCGCACCGCCTGATGCGCCGCCCGCGGTGACGTTGACGCAGTGGCTGCGCGGCCGCGACGACTCCCAGCTCGGCGAGCTGCTCAACCGCCGCCCCGACCTGGCCCTGCCCGCGCCGGCGGACCTGCCTACCCTGGCCAGTCGGCTGTCCG
>JBDTGE010000084.1:0-3170 GCA_039937575.1 Jatrophihabitantaceae bacterium | reverse complement strand
CGAGTGGCTCGATCTTGTTCTTGATGCCGTCCAGCCCGGCCATCAGCATCGCCGCGAATGCTAGATACGGGTTGGCCGAGCCGTCCGGGACGCGGAACTCGATGCGCTTGGCCTTGGGGTTCGAGCCGGTGATCGGCACCCGGATGCAGGCCGAGCGGTTGCCCGAGCTGTAGACCAGGTTCACTGGCGCCTCGAAGCCCGGCACCAGTCGGTGGTAGGAGTTCACGGTCGGGTTGGTGAACGCGAGCAGCGACGGAGCGTGGTGCAGCAGGCCGCCGATGTAGTAGCGCGCGGTGTCCGACAGGCCGGCGTACCCGAGCTCGTCGTAGAACAGCGGCGACCCGTCCTTCCACAGCGACTGGTGACAGTGCATGCCCGAGCCGTTGTCGCCGAACAGCGGCTTGGGCATGAACGTCGCGGTCTTGCCCGCGGCCCAGGCCACGTTCTTGACGATGTACTTGAACTTCAGCACGTCGTCGGCCGCATGGGTCAGGCTGTTGAACTTGTAGTTGATCTCGGCCTGGCCGGCCGTCCCGACCTCGTGGTGCGCCCGCTCCAGCTCCAGACCGGCGGCGATCAGCGCGCTGCTCATCTGGTCGCGCAGGTCCGCGTAGTGGTCGACCGGCGGGACCGGGAAGTAGCCGCCCTTGTAGCGCGTCTTGTAACCGCGGTTGCCGCCCTCCTCGACGCGACCGGTGTTCCAGGCGCCCTCGATCGAGTCGATGTGGTAGTACCCCTCGTTCTGCGAGGTCTGGAAGCGCACGTCGTCGAACACGTAGAACTCGGCCTCGGGACCGAAGAACGCGGTGTCGGCGATGCCGGTCGACTGCAGGTAGGCCTCGGACTTGGCCGCGACCTGGCGCGGGTCGCGGCCGTACGGCTCGCCCGTACGCGGCTCGACGATCGAGAAGCTCAGGTTGAGCGTCTTCGCGGCCCGGAACGGGTCCAGGAACGCCGTCGTCGGGTCGGGGATCAGCTTCATGTCGGACTTGTGGATCGCCGCGAACCCGCGGATCGAGGATCCGTCGAACATGAGACCGTCGCTGAACACGTCCTGTCCGAAGGTGGCCGCGGGCACGTTGAAGTGCTGCTGCTGACCAGGCAGATCGGTGAAGCGGACGTCGACGAACTCGATGCCCTCCTCACTGATGTAGCGCATGACCTCTTCGGGGCTAGTGAACATTCGTCCTCCGCTGACGCTGACTACGTGCTGGTTGGGTTGGGCCGAACTTACGGACGAGGGGTTGCCGGGCCGTGTCCCGAACGTTTCGGCAGTGTTTCACGGGCCGCACGCCGCCGGATCCGGTTCACGTTCAGCCCCGGACCACCGCGGTGGCGCTGACCCGGTCCTGCAGGCCACGACCGTCCTTGTCCCAGATGAGGGCGGGAATGAGCAGGAACAACAGCACGGTGCGGATGACGGCCGTGCCGGGCGTGACCGCTGCGTCGCGGTCCACCCGCACGATGCGCAGGCCGAACAGGTACAGGCCGAGGGTGCGCCCGGCGACCAGCATTCCGACCATGTAGTCCAGGGCGAGTGGGATCAGGCTCCACGAGCCGGGCAGATGACCTTCGACGCCCTTGCCGCCGCTGGACTGGATGAACAACGCGGCCACCAACGAGGACGCGATCGCATCCACGATGAACGCACCGAGCCGGGGGCCGGTCGAGCCCAGCGAACCGGGACCGGCCGCGGGCAGACCGAGCCGCTCACCGCGGTAGGTCTGCGGGGTGCCCCCGGGAGCCGTCACGAGCGGCGGCGCACCGTGCGCTGCACATTGCGCATCTTCGCGCCGGCCGGCATCGGACCCTGGGGCAGCGGGCCGCGGCCGGCGCCCAGCGCGGCCAGTCGCTTCTCCAGCGCGTTCACCTGTTCCTTGGACAGGTTCGCCGGCAGCTTGAGCAGGTGCCGGCTGAGCTTGCCCAGACGCACCTCGCCCTCGCCGGTTCCGACGATGAGGTCGTAGATCGGGGTGTCGCCGGCGACGCGGGAGACCTTCTTCTTCTCCTGCGCGATGAGCCCGCGGACGCGATGCTGGGCACCCTCGCCGACCAGGACGACGCCGGGTCGCCCGACCAGGCGGTGCACGGCATCGAGCTGAGCGGTGCCGGCCACGCCCTGCGTGAGCCGCCAGTCGCCCTTGAGCTGCTGGGAGAGCATCCAGCCGGCCGCGCCCGGCTGCCCTTCGGCCTGCGTGAACATCGAGCGCTGCGCCCGCCGGCTGAACACGAACATCGCGGCCAGCAACCCGGCCATGATCGCGATCGGGATCGGCAGGTAGGGCGAGCCGGCGATGAGGACGACGACCAGGTACACCAGCGCCGCCGCAAGCACTCCGAACAGCACCATGTACGGGATCAGCCGGGAGTCGCTCTCGCGGGTCAGCTTGAACGCCTGGACGAGATTGCGCCACGTCTCACGCCGCGACTGCTTCTTCGCCGAACGGGCGAGTTTCTTCTCCTCGCGGCTCAGCTTCGGGGGTTTCTTGGACGCAGCGGACTTCGGCATGAACCAAGGATAGAGCGGGCGTGGCGAGACGTTCCGGCGGTCCCGTCCGGCCGCTCGGGTCACCGTTCGACTTGCAAATGAGGGATCCGTGTGAATACTCGGACGGGTGCCCCGACCGGGCAGTCACCGCACAACGGACGGAATTTGCTTGTGAGCAAGCGAGTGATACTCGCCCTCAGCGCCGCCGTCGCCGTCCTCGCGAGTTCGGTCTTCTTCGCGTCGAGCGCGTCCGCCGCCAGTTCACCCCAGGGCCGCTTCGCCTCGGCGACGCAACTGAGCACCGACCGCACCATCACCATCACCGGATGGGCCTTCGACCCCGCTCGCACCAGCGCCTCGGCCGGGCTGGCGATCTACCTGGACGGCAAGGACGTCACCTGGGGCGCCACGAACGTCTACGACGCCGACGTCAACCGGGCCTTCCACCTGACCGGCCGGCACGGCTTCCGGCTGCTCGTCCACACCACGACGCGTCCCCGGTCGGTGACGATCAGGATGGGGTCCAAGGCGACCGGGCGCCTGGTGTACCTGGGCTCGGCCGGGGTGAGGCAGTACACCCCACCGGGCGCGCGGATCATGGCGCTGGCCAAGAAGTTCTACGTGGAGCACGTGCCCTACCGCGACGGCGGGACCACACCCAAGGGCTTCGACTGCTCGGGCT
>JBDTGE010000083.1:0-5160 GCA_039937575.1 Jatrophihabitantaceae bacterium | reverse complement strand
GCCGGGGACATCCTCGGCCGGCGGCGCATGTTCATCGTCGGGTTGACGCTGTTCACGACCGGCAGCTTCCTGGCCGGCATCTCGCCCACCTTCCAGCTGCTGCTCGCCGGCCGAATTATCCAGGGCCTGGGCGGCGCGATCGCCGCGCCGACCGCGCTTTCGCTGATCACCACCGAGTTCGAGGAAGGCAAGGAGCGCACGCGCGCTATCGCGGTGTACGCCGCGGTCTCCGGTGCCGGCGCGGCACTGGGCCTGCTGCTCGGCGGCATCCTGACCAACTACTTCACCTGGCGCTGGGTGCTGTTCGTCAACATCCCGATCGGCGTCGTGCTCATCGCCGGCGCGTTCATGTACCTGCACCAGTCCGAACGGCTTCAGGGCAAGTTCGACCTCGTCGGCGGTCTGCTGTCCGTCGCCGGGATGACCTCGCTCGTGTACGGCTTCATCCACACCGCGCACAGCGGCTGGGCCAATACGCAGAGCATGCTGGTGTTCGTCGCGGCCGCGCTGCTGATCGTCGGCTTCGTGCTGTACGAGGCGTTCGTGGCCCGGGACCCTATGATGCCGATGCGGATCTTCGAGGAGCGCAACCGCGCCGGGACGTACCTGGTGATGCTGGTCATCGGCGCCGGGATGTTCGGCATGTTCTACTTCATCACGTTCTTCACCCAGGGTGTTCGCGAGTACAGCGCGCTCAAGACCGGTTTCGCGTTCCTGCCGGTGGCCCTGATAATCGGCGTGGTCTCGCAGGTCGTCGCCAAGCTGCTGCCGAAGTTCGGTCCGAAGCCGATCATCACCCTGGGCACGATCATCATGAGCGCGTCCATGCTGTGGCTCTCGCGGGTGAGCGTGCACTCCAGCTACGCCGGGACCCTGCTGCCGGGCATGCTGATCCTCGCGGCCGCGATGGGCTGCCTGTTCGTCCCGCTGACCGTGACCGCGCTCTCGAAGGTCGCGGCCACCGACGCGGGGCTCGCCTCAGCCCTGCTGAACGTGGGCCAGCAGGTCGGCGGCGCCATCGGACTCTCGGTTCTCGCCACGATCTTCCAGCGCTCGGCCAACGGCTACTCGGCCGATCACAAGGGCGCGCTGCTGGCCCAGCTGAAGACGCTGCCGGGGAACCTGGGCCAGAGCATCGGCGCCCGGATCCAGGCGGCCGGCAGCAGCGGGCTCCAGCCGAAGGACATCACCAAGTTCGTGAACGGCCTGCCCGCCGGTCAGCGCAAGCCCGCCGTCGACTTCTTCCACGGGCCCTACCTCGACTTCGGACGCCACCTGCAGGCGCACGCCTCCGGTGCCGGCTTCCTCGGCGCCGCGATCTTCGGTGTCGTCGGCATCGCGGCCGCGGTCTTCATCATCAAGATCAAGAAGGCCGATCTGCCGGCCGAACCGGCTCTCGAGGCGGTCGCGGTCTGAGGTTCGCGGCACCGCGAAGGGGCAGCTCGAGATCTTGTTGCGGTCGCGCACGTAGGGCAGCACGCGCGCAACAAGATCTCGAGCGGGGAGCGCGTCAGACGCTGCGTCCTCGGCTCCTCAGCACTCGATGACGTTGACGGCCAGCCCGCCCCGGGACGTCTCCTTGTACTTGACCTTCATATCGGCGCCGGTCTCGCGCATCGTCTTGATCACCTTGTCCAGGCTGACGATGTGCCGCCCGTCGCCGCGCATCGCGATCCGCGCGGCGTTGATCGCCTTCACCGCGGCCATCGCGTTGCGCTCGATGCACGGCACCTGAACCAGCCCGCCGACCGGATCGCAGGTCAGCCCGAGATTGTGCTCCATCCCGATCTCCGCCGCGTTCTCGACCTGCTCGGGCGTACCCCCCATGACCTCGCACAGGGCGCCGGCCGCCATCGAGCAGGCCGACCCGACCTCGCCCTGGCAGCCGACCTCGGCGCCGGAGATCGATGCGTTCTCCTTGTACAGCACGCCGATCGCGGCGGCCGCGAGCAGGAACCGCACGACACCGTCCTCGCTCGCGCCGGGCATGAACCGCACGTAGTAGTGCAGCACCGCGGGCAGCACGCCGGCCGCACCGTTCGTCGGGGCAGTCACGACCCGACCGCCGGCCGCGTTCTCCTCGTTGACCGCCAGGGCGAACAGATCGACCCAGTCCATGACGCGCAGCGGATCGGTCGAGAACTGCTCGCTGCACAGGCGGCGGTACAGCTCGGGTGCGCGGCGGGGCACCTTCAGCCCGCCCGGCAGGACGCCCTCGTTGGACCAGCCGTTGGCCACGCACTGCTGCATGACCGCCCAGATGTTCAGCAGACCGGCCCGAACATCCGCTTCCGGACGCCAGGCCGTCTCGTTCGCGAGCATCACCCCGCTGATCGGCAGGCCCGACTCGCCGCAGCGCAGCAGCAGGTCGACGCCGGTGGTGAACGGGTACTGCAGCGGTGTGGCGTCCGGCGTGATCCGATCGGCGCCAGCGGCCTCCTCGTCCACGACGAACCCGCCGCCGACCGAGTAGTAGGTGCGCTCGCGCAGCAGCGACCCGTCGGCGCGGTAGGCGAAGTAACGCATCCCGTTGGGGTGATACGGCAGGCTCTGCCGCCGGTGCAGGACCAGGTCGTCCGCACTGAGTTCGGCCTCGTGCTTGCCCAGCAGCTCGACGCGCCCCGACTCGCGCACCGCGGCCACCCGCGAACCCACGGTGGCGGTGTCGACGGTCTCGGGCCGTTCGCCGGTCAGACCCAGGATCACCGCCCGATCGCTGCCGTGGCCGTGGCCGGTCGCGCCCAGGGAGCCGAACAGCTCGACCCGGATCCGCGCGACGTCGTTGAGCAGCGCGTCGTCGGCCAGGCCGGACGCAAAGGTGCGTGCGGCCCGCATCGGTCCGACGGTGTGCGAGCTCGACGGGCCGATGCCGATCGAGAACAGATCGAACACGCTGATGCTCACGCACTCATCATGCGCGCCGGTGGCCGCGATTGTGCAAGGTTCGGCCGCGTCAGGCGGCCGAACCTTGCCCAATCGGGTCAGACGACCTTGAGGGTGACCTCGATGTTGCCGCGCGTCGCCTTGGAGTAGGGGCAGAACTGGTGCGCCAGCTCGACCAGCTCCTGCGCCTTGGCCTCATCGACGCCCGGGATCTCGACCTCGAGGGCGACCGCGATACCGAAGCCACCGTCCTCGGACGGGCCGAAGGACACCTGCGCCGTCACGGTCGACTCGGACGTGTCGATGTCCTGGGTCGCGGCCCGGTTGGCCAGGGCGCCCTGGAAGCACGCCGCGTAGCCGGCGGCGAACAGCGTCTCCGGGTTAACCTTGGGCTCGGGCGACGTGCCCGGCTGGGCGGTGTCGAGATCGATGACGCCGTCAGCGCTCTTGACGTGCCCGGCGCGGCCACCGTGGGCATCGGCGGACGTCGTGTACGCGACCGTGGTCAGTGCGATTGGCATGACACTCCTTCGTTGGCTCAGCTGGACGAGGTGGTAACGACGGTAGGCGCTCGGTACTTCCCACGCACCCGCGGGTGCGTCGGTAGGGTCGCACTCCGTGACCTCCGTGATCCGCCGCTCCCCCACGCACATCGGGCAGGTCGTCGGCACCGCCCAGCTCACCCCCCGCATGCGCCGGGTCAGCGTGCGGGCCGACGCGATGGTCGGGATCGAGCTCCGCCCGGCCCAGGACGTCGAGCTGCACCTCGCGGACGGCACCGGCCGACGGGTCAAGCGGCGGTACACGATCCGGGCCGCCCGACCGGAGTCCGGTGAGCTGGACCTGGACGTGCTGTTGCACGGCGAGGGTCCCGGCTCGACGTGGGGCGCGAACGCGGCACCGGGTGACCAGATCACGTTCCAGGGCCCGCGCGGCAAGCTCGAACTGACCTCGGCCGCCTGGCACGTGTTGGCCGGGGACGAGTCGGCCCTGCCGGCGATCGCCGCGATCGGCCAGGCGCTGCCCGCGGACGAGCCGGCGATCGCCGTGATCGAGGTCCAGGACGGCTCCGATGAGCTGCCGTTGCCCGGCGTCGAGGTCCGCTGGGTGCACCGCAACGACGGCCCGCCCGGAACGCCCGAACACCTCGTGCCGGCCGTGGAGTCGCTGGTGCTGCCGGACGGCTCAGGGCACGGCTACCTGATGGGCGAGACGCGTTCGATGGTCGCGCTGCGGGCCGTGCTCGAGCGGCGTGGCCTCGGGCACGACGCGATCTTCGTCAAGGGCTACTGGAACATCGGCCGTCCGGACCGGATTGCCGGTCGCGTTCCCCGGGAAGGATGAGTCCATGGCTGACCATGATTTCCTCGAGATGATGCCCTTCGCCGCCACGATCGGAGTCCAGATCGTGTCCGCCACGAAGAAGAAGACGGTCGGCACACTGGAGTGGTCGCCGGACCGCACCACGGCCGGTGGCACCCTGCACGGTGGCGCGTTGATGACGCTGGCCGACAGCGTGGGCGCCGTCTGCGCCTTCCTCAACCTCCCGGCCGGCACCGGCACCTCGACCACGAGTTCGAGCACCGTGTTCCTGGGAGCGGTCCGCGAGGGCGTCGTGACCGCGACCGCGGCGCCGCTGCACGTCGGCCGCACCACGATCGTCGTGCGTACCGAACTGCGTGACGCCGACAAGAAGCTGGTCGCGCAGGTCACCCAGAGCCAGGCGGTTCTTTCGCGCGACTAGGAGCGCGCGCCTATCGGCCGAGCTCAGGGTATGGCGCGGCGGCTGGTTCTCGCTCGGGCGGCGTTGCTGGGTCGCGGATGCGGGTTGGCGCTGGGTCAAAGGCGCGGCGACGAGAAGCCGGTTTCTCGGTGGCTTGCGTTGCTGGGTGGCGGTTGCGTTCGGGGTCTCGGCCTTGGCTTGCGGCTTGGGCGGGTCGAGCTTTGCGAGAATTCGCCTACGAAATATGGGCAAAGTCCTTGCGTCGAGCCTTGCGGACTGGCATAATAGATCCCATGTTCCCGTCACGGTCAGCCGGTCGCGGGAAGACGCGTGCCGCGGACCGGATGCCGGACGTGGACCCCGCAGTCATGATCCCGGAACCCTCCCCCGCGGACGCACGATGCCGCCCGGATGAGACGGCGTGGGCGTTGACGCAGCTGGCCCCGGGACCGGCGTCGGTCCAGGTGTTGGATTCGCTGTATGCGTCCCGGCTGTCGGACGCCGGCCTGATCGATGCGCTGATCGCCTCGGAGCGGCAGCTCGCGATGCTGCAG
>JBDTGE010000082.1:0-5705 GCA_039937575.1 Jatrophihabitantaceae bacterium | reverse complement strand
GACCGCGTGCTCGCGGCTGCGCGTGAGCTCGACCCGGACGTCGGCCCCGGCCGCGCTGATCCGGGCGGCGAGGGGGCCCCACTTCTCGGCCGCCCGCCCACCCCCGGCGATCGGGTTGACCAGGGCCGTGAACGTGCGCGGCGTGCTCATCCGATCAGCACCCCGGGGTTGAGGATGCCGGCCGGATCCAGCGTGCGCTTCACCGAACGCAGCAGCTCCAGGGCGAGCGGCCCGATCTCCTGCTGGTAGCTCGCGCGGTGGTCGGTGCCGACGCCGTGGTGGTGGGTGATCGTGGCGCCGGCCTCGCGGATCGCCCGGTTGGCCGCCGTCTTGGCGGCGCCCCATTGAGCGAGCGGGTCATCGGCCTGCGCGCAGAGCACGGTGAAGTAGAGCGAGGCCCCGGCCGCGTAGACGTGCGAGATGTGGCAGAGCACCACGGCCGGAGTCCCTTGTGCGGTAAGGGTTTCGGTCAATGCCGCGGTGACGGTGGCGCGGAGCTGGGCCAGGTTGGACCAGAACGTCGCCGTCTCCAGCGTCTCGACGAACGCGCCCGCGTCCAGCAGTCGATCGCGCAGGTACGGCGCCCGGTAACGGCCCACGCGCCAGGCCTCGCCCGGCGCGGTGCCCAGGTTCTCGCCACCGGATTCGGTGAGCACCCGACCCGCGGCGGCCCGGCGGTACTGGACGTCCTCGGCCACTCCCTCGTACCCGGCTATCGCCAGGCAGCCGCCGGGGCCGCCACCCAGCTGAGCGTTCGGGTCGGCCAGGTTCACCGCCGTCTCGGCCTCGTCGGACAACCGGAGCACGGTCGGCAGCGGCCCGTCCTGCGCGAGCCGTCGCAGCGCGGCCACACCGGCCTCGAACGACGCGAACCGCCAGCCGTCGTACACGCGAACGGCGGGTGCCGGGTGGACGCGGACCGTCACCTCGGTGATCACGCCGAGCGTCCCCTCCGAGCCCAGGACGAGCTGACGCAGGTCCGGTCCGGCGGCCGACCGTTGCGCGGTACCCATCGTGATCAACCCGCGCGGGGTGGCCAGGACCAGGCCGACGACCATCTCGTCGAAGCGCCCGTAGCCGGCGGACGACTGGCCGGCCGAGCGGGTAGCCGCGTACCCGCCGACGCTGGCGCCCTCGTACGACTGGGGAAAGTGGCCGAGCGTGTATCCGCGCTCGCCGAGCAACTGCTCGGCCCGCGGACCCCGGACCCCGGCCTGCAGCGTCGCCGTCCGGGACTCCTCGTCCAGCGCGGTGAGCCGGTCCAGGCGCCGGACGTCCAGGGCGATCACGGCATCGAACCCGGTACGTGCGCCGACGAGTCCGCCCACGACGGACGTTCCGCCGGCGAACGGCACGACGGCGATGTGGTGCTCGGTGCAGATCTCGAGCACGCGCACGACCTCGTCGGCGGTGCCGGGGAAGATCACCGCGTCCGGAGCGTCGGACGCATCGCCGGCGCGCAGCTTGAGCAGGTCGGGCGTCGACCAGCCGCGGGTGTGCGCGACGCGGGCGGCGTGCTCGCTGCTGACGTGGTCGGCCCCGACCGCTCTTTCGAGGGCGGCGCGAGCGGCGGGCGGCAGCCGGACGTCCGGCACCGTGGCGCGGTCCGGGTCCACCGGCGGGTGCTCGGGCGCGTGGACGCCGAGCGCGCCCAGGGCCGCTTGGGCCGCAGCGGGCAGGGCGACCGGATGCGCGGGGTCGCCCCAGCGGTATGGGCGCATCGGCACGACGGGCAGCTGGGACTCGCTCACGTGACCACCTTGCCCTGGTCAGCATGGTCCGCGAAGCCGCGGTGAGTGTTAACTCCGGAGCTCACGTCCTGGTCCTCTCGTCCGGGGCGTTCCCGGCGCTGATACACTTTGACATATGTTGTCGCAGCAACGCAAAGCGACGAGGGTGGACGATCCGCCACGCGCCGCGAACGCGATCCCGGAGCCGCAGATCCTCGACGCCGCCTACGACCTGCTGCTCGCCGTCGGGATGCGCCGGATCAGCATGGCCGACATCGCCCGCTGCGCGGGTGTCTCCCGGGCCACGCTCTACCGCCGCTGGCCGAACGTCCAGGCCGTGATCGGGACGCTGACCACCCGCGAGTTCGCCGCGCTCACGGCCGATGCGTTCGCCTCGGACGCGCCGACGGCTCGCGCCGGCCTGGTCGAGAGCGTGGTGCACGTCGTGCGGGCGGTGCGCGTGCATCCGCTGACCCGCAAGATCATCGAGGTCGATCCGGAGTTCCTGCTGCCGTACCTGCTCGAGCGGCGCGGGACGTCGACGACCGCCCAGCTGAACCTCCTGGAGGCGGGCCTCGCTGTCGACGACGGGTCGATCCGGTCCGGCGATCGGGCCGCTCTCGCCCGCGCGGTGTTGCTGGCCGCGTTCTCCTTCGCGCTGACGGCGCCGGTGCTCGTCGACCAGAGCGTCTCCCTGGACGAGCTTGACGACGAGTTGCGCCAACTGCTCGAGCGTTACCTCGCGCCGTGAACTGCTCGCTCAACGCCGCCCGCCGGCTGCGCGAACTCGACTCGCTCGACGGCCGCGCCCCGATCGACGTCCTGGTGATCGGCGGCGGGGTCACCGGAGCCGGGGTGGCGCTGGACGCGGCCTCGCGCGGGCTGTCGGTCGTCCTGGTCGAGAAGCACGACCTGGCCTTCGGCACCAGCCGCTGGAGCTCCAAACTCGTGCACGGTGGGCTGCGCTATCTCGCCTCGGGCGCCGTCGCGATCGCGCACGAGAGTGCCGTCGAGCGGGGCATCCTGATGACCCGGACGGCGCCCCACCTCGTGCACCCGTTCCCGCAGATCGTGCCGCTGCTGCCGTCCCTCTCGCACGGTCAGGCCGCCCTCGTGCGCACCGGACTCCTGGCCGGTGACGCGCTGCGCGCGGTGGCGCGGACGCCGGCGGCGGTGCTGCCGCGCTCACGCCGGGTCGACGCGGCGACGGTGTGGGCCTACGCGCCGACGGTTCGGACCGACGGCCTGCGCGGCGGGCTGCTCGCGTGGGACGGCCAGCTCTGTGACGACGCGCGGCTGGTCGTCGCGATCGCGCGCACGGCCGCCGGCTTCGGCGCGACGGTGTTGACGCGCGTCGCGGCGAGCGAGGTGACCGGACACGGAGCTGTGCTGCGGGACGAGCTGACCGGGCGCCGCTACGACCTGGACGCTCGCATGGTCGTCAACGCGGCCGGTGTCTGGGCCGGCGAGATCGCGCGCGACGTCACGCTGCGTCCGAGTCGGGGGACCCATCTGGTGCTCTCGCAGGCGAGCTTCGGTGGGCTCAGCGCCGGCCTGACCGTCCCCGTCCCCGGCACCACCAGCCGCTTCGTGTTCGCGCTGCCGGCCGCGGACGAGCGGGTGTACGTCGGGATCACCGACGAGGACGCGCCCGGTGCGGTTCCCGACGTGCCGACGGCGTCCGAGGCCGAGATCGACTTCCTGCTCGACACCGTCAGCTCCGCGCTCCGCACGCCCCTGTCGCGCGCCGACCTGCTCGGCACGTACTCCGGCCTGCGCCCGCTGCTGGACACCGGCAGCGACGACACGGCCGACATCTCGCGCCGGCACGCGGTACTGACCGCACCGGACGGACTGGTCACGATCGTCGGCGGGAAGCTGACGACCTACCGCCGGATGGCGCAGGACGCAGTCGACGCCGCGCTCGCGGTCTCGGGCCGAACCGCGGCGCCCTGTCATACTCGCAGGTTGCCGCTCGTCGGTGCGGCCGACCGCGCCACGCTCGCGCGCCTGGCGGCGCCCCAGCGGTTGGTCCGGCGCTACGGGACCGACGCGCTCGACGTGCTGGCCGGCGCTGCGGCCGATCCCGAGTTGCTGGCGCCGGTCGGCGAGCGGGTCCAGACGATCGGGGCCGAGCTGCTGTTCGGCGTGTGTCATGAGGGCGCGCTCGACGTCGATGACCTGCTCGATCGCCGGACCCGCGTCGGGCTCAGCGCACTGGACCGCGAGGCCGCCCGTCCCGCGGCCGAGCTAGCCCTCGCGCGCGGATCCGCCCGACCGTCCTCGGGATAACGAACGCGCACTGCGACGTGGCGTCTCATCGCACCGCCAGCCGGGTCGGCATCAAGAGGCTGATGTCCTTGGGGCGATCCGGGTCATGACGAACTTGATCAAAGTAGCCGTACGGTCGATATGCGACCACAAGGCTCCTTTGATCATGAGACGCAACGCCTCTTGGTCAGCCGGTCCTCGAGGTACTCGGCGAAGGGGAGCCGCGCGTCAGCAGCACGACCGTCGACGGCGATGTTGCCTCCATCCCGCACTGCACGTTGTCCTCGACCGGAAGGGCATCGCGGCGGGGAAGTCGCCCGGCCAACGCCGTGGGAGGATGCCTCCCGATGTGCGCAATACCGTGACCGGTCGTCTCGACGGTACTTTCGGGCATCTGGAGGGCTCGCATAGTGGCCTAGTGCGGCGGTCTTGAAAACCGCTATAGGGAAACCTATCGAGGGTTCGAATCCCTCGCCCTCCGCCCATAGGTGCTCGCACCCCAGTGATTTCGGGGGTTGTAGCTGATGGGTCTCGAGACTTGCCATGGTCGGATTGTCGGCTTGTGAAGCGGTCCCAGAAACCGCTGCACTTGTTGATTGGACTACTGGGTGGCGACGGCCGTGTCTGGATCCCCTGCTATATAAGGGTGTCGGTGACTGTGGAGCGTGCGCTAGGTGCGCTGTCCGGTCACCGTTGCTGGCGCGAGTGGCACGCTTGTGGCACGCGATCTTGGTCGAGTTTGTCGTGCGAATACCTACGCTAGCGGCTGGCACCGCGCCCAAGGCGTTCCCTCGCCGCAGATGCCGAACGCTGGCTCGCTGTCGTCGACGCGGACGTCCACCGCGGAACTTCGTCGACCCCCAGGCCGGTCAGGTAACCGTCGGTGACTGGTCACAGCGATGGCTCGCGGCAGCGTCGGGACATCTGAAGATCAAGACGATCGCTGGCAATGAGTCGCTGCTCAAGACGAAGATCATGCCGAGATTCGGTGCCGTACCGCTTTCGGGGATGAAGCAGATCATGGTCAATGAATGGGTCACCGACCTTGGTTCGCAGGGCTTGAGCTCATCAAGCGTGCGGCAGTCCTACCGCCTGCTGTCGCAGATCATGCGCTCTGCAGCAGACACCAATCTGATCGCTGCCACGCCTTGTCGCGGCGTCCGTCTGCCGCGGATGCCGCAGACAGAACCGCACATCGTGACACCGAAGCAAGCTGACCTGATCGCGGCGGCGACGCCCGCCCCGCATGATGCGCTGATCATGCTGCTCGCGTACGCCGGCCTTCGGATCGGGGAGGCGTTCGCTGTCCGTCGCAGCAGCTTCGACGTGGATGCGCGGACGATCTCCGTCACCGAGAAGGTCGTGGAGATCGGAGGTCAGTTGTCGTTCGACACACCGAAGAGTCACCAGAAACGGTCCGTGACGCTTCCGGAGTTCGTCGTTGTGCGGTTGCGGGTGGCTCTCGCCGGTATCGACGCCGCGCCCGACGCCCTTCTGTTCGATAACTCGCGCGGCGGCCCGCAGCACTACACGGGGTGGCGTAGGAGCTATTTCGACCCCGCCGTCCGCGCCGTCGGTCTGACCGACTTCACGCCGCACGACTTGCGGGCGAGTCACGCGACCTGGGTAGCTGAACGACACGGCGTGATGGCAGCTGCCGCACGGCTCGGCCATGCGCGCGCCAGCGTGACCACCCGCCACTAC
>JBDTGE010000081.1:0-14049 GCA_039937575.1 Jatrophihabitantaceae bacterium | reverse complement strand
TCGACTTGGTCGCCGGGCCGTGCGGCGGCTTCGAGGGCAACGCCCAGACCCTGCGCGTGCTGAGCCGGCTCGAGGCCAAGGTGATGCGCGAGAGCGGGGAGCCGGGCGGGCTGAACCTGACCCGGGCCGTCGTGGACGCCACGTGCAAGTACCCGTGGCCCCGTCGCGAGGGCACCGGCAAGTTCGGCCTCTACGCGGCCGATCGGGCGGCGTTCGAGTGGGCCAGGTCCGGCGCGCCGGACGGGGTGCGCTGCCTCGAGGCCCAGGTCATGGACTGGGCCGACGACGTCGCGTACTCCGTGCACGACGTCGAGGACGGGGTACACGCCGGGCTGGTCCGGCTGGCCGCGGTGGACGACGGGGTGCGGGCCGAGCTGTGCGAGATCGCCGCCGCGCAGTACAGCCCGCGGACGGCGGTCGAGCTCGCGCCGGTGCTGGAGGAACTGCTCGAGCTGCCGACGCTGCGTGACCTGGCCGGGTACGACGGCTCGTACCGGGCCCAGGCGGCGGCCAAGCGGGCGACGAGCGAGCTGACCGGGCGGTTCGCCGGGGCGGCGGTCGTGGCGACCCGGGCGGGCCACGGCGAGGCAGACCTCGGCCGTTACTCGGCCGGGTTGGTGGTGCCCGTCGCGATCGCGGCCGAGTGCGCGCTGCTCAAGGCGATCGCCGCGCACTACGTGATGCTGCGACCGGGCGCCGTCGAGCGGCAGGTGCTCCAGCGCCGGATCGTGACCGAGCTCGTCGCGGCCCTTCTCGCCGGCGCACCGGGGACGCTGGACCGCAGCCTGGCGCCGGCCTGGGGGAGCGCGGACAGCGACGCCGACCGGCTGCGTGTGGTGATCGACCAGGTCGCCCAGCTCACCGACACGTCCGCGATCACCTGGCACTCGCGCCTGGTCCGGCCGGACCAGGCAGTCGGCACCCGCGCCTAGACTCACCTTGTGACAGGGCGGATCCGGGACGAGGACATCGCACTGGTCCGGGAGAGGACGCCGATCGAAGACATCATCGGCGAGCAGGTCCAGCTCCGCAACGCCGGTGGCGGGAACCTCAAGGGCCTGTGCCCGTTCCACGACGAGAAGTCGCCGTCGTTCTCCGTCTCGCCCTCACGCGGGCTGTACCACTGCTTCGGGTGCGGGGTCGGCGGCGACGTCATCCGGTTCATCCAGAACATCGAGCGGCTCGACTTCACCGAGGCGGTCGAGCGGCTGGCCTCACGCGCGAACATCCAACTGCGCTACGAGGAGGGCGGGAGTGCCCCGCGGCGTGACCACGGCCAGCGCGGCCGGCTGATCGCCGCCCACGGCGAGGCCGCGAAGTTCTACGCCGAGCAGCTGCACACACCTGAGGCGCTGCTCGCGCGCGAGTTCCTGGCCGGTCGCGGATTCGACGAGGCCGTGGCCGCCAAGTTCGAGTGCGGCTTCGCTCCGGCCGGCTGGGACGCGCTCACCAAATACCTGCGGGCCAAGGGATTCACCGCCGCCGAGCTGACGATCGGCGGACTGGCGAAGGAGTCCGGACGAGGGGGACTGATCGACCGGTTCCACCGCCGCCTGCTCTGGCCCGTGCGCGACGTCGCCGGTGACGTCGTCGGTTTCGGCGCCCGCCGGCTGTTCGACGACGACAAGATCGAGGCCAAGTACCTGAACACGCCTGAGACGCCGATCTACAAGAAGAGCGAGCTGCTCTACGGCGTCGACTCGGCCAAGAAGGAGATCGCCCGGCAGCATCGGGCGGTCATCGTCGAGGGCTACACGGACGTGATGGCCTGTCACCTGGCCGGCGTCACCACGGCCGTGGCCACCTGCGGCACCGCGTTCGGCGCCGATCACGTCAAGCTGCTGCGGCGGCTGCTGATGGACTCGGACGCGTTCACCGGCGAGGTCATCTTCACCTTCGACGGCGACGCGGCCGGGATGAAGGCGGCCGAGCGCGCGTTCGGCGACGACCAGAAGTTCATGTCGCAGACGTTCGTCGCGATCGAGCCGACCGGGATGGACCCGTGCGACCTGCGGATGAAGTCGGGCGACACCGCGGTGCTGGACCTGGTTGCGCGGCGGATCCCGCTGGTCGAGTTCGTGCTGCGCTCGACCGTCGGCCGGCACAACCTGGAGACGGCCGAGGGCCGGGTCGCCGCGCTGGACAAGGCGATCCCGCTCGTCGCCCAGATCAAGGATCGCTCGTTGCGGGACGAGTACGCGCGCCGGCTGGCCGGTCTGATCGGGCTCGATGACCCGATGCAGGTGGTCCACCGCGTCCGGGGGCTCGAGCGGGCGACCGACCGTCGCGCCCACGACGAGCGTCCGGTCCCGGCGGCGGCGTCCAAGCTGGACGAGTCGACGGTGCGGGTCGAGCGGGAGGTGCTGAAGGTCGCGCTGCAGCTGCCCGCCGTCGCCGGCCCGCAGTTCGACGCGCTCGGGCCGGACGCGTTCCTGCATCCGGCCCACCGCGCCCTGTGTGTCGCCATCTCGGCGGCGGGCGGTGCCGCGTCGGCGGTCAGCGGCGCCGGCTGGACGAACTCGGTCGAGGAGCACATGAGCGAGCAGTCGCTGCGGCAGGGCGTGCACGCGCTCGCGGTGGAGCCGTTGCGCATCGGCGCCGAGGCTCAGGAGCGCTACGCCGACTCGGTGCTCGCGCGGCTGCACGAGATCGTGACGTCGCGGCAGGTCGCGGTGCTCAAGTCGCGGATCCAGCGGCTCAACCCGCAGGAGAACGCCGAGGAGTACAACAAGCTGTTCGGTGAGCTGATCAGCCTTGAGGGGTACCGGCGCGTGCTGCGCGAGCGGGCCATCGGCGATCAGTGATGGCCCTGTTCCACCGGCGGGACGTGCCCCCGGCCGCGGCGCTGGCCAAGCTCCAGGGCGATGACCGCGTCCTGGCCTGGGGTGACACCAAGGACGGGAACGTCGTGCTGGCAACCCAGTGGGGGCTGTGGTGGCCGGACGGTGCGCAGTTTCGGCTGATCGGCTGGCAACACGTCACGAAGGCGGTGTGGCGGGATGGGTCCCTGATCGTGACCGAGGCCGACGTGGTCGAGGACATGATGATGATCGACCGGCCGCCCGTGATCGCCGCGCTGTCGGTCCCGCGCGATCTACCTCCGACCGTACGTACGCGCGTCGAGGGCAACATCGTCCGGTCCGAGATCGCGACCGTCGCCGGGGGAGCGGCCCGGTTCGTCGCGCGCAGGGTGCCGGGCGAGGACGGTCTGCGCTGGTGGGCCCGGCTCGACAGCGGGACGCCGGACACTGACCAGGTGCGCTCGGCGATCGGGGCGCGGCTGGCAATCCTGCGCGCGGAGTACGAGCAGGAGCAGGCCGATCAGCTGCGGTAAGCGCCGTTGGTGTGGCCGTTCGCGCCGGTGACGTGCAGGGTCGAGGAGACCCGCTGGCGAGCCCGATGGGTCATCGAGTCGACCTGGGACTGCAGCACGCCGGCCGTCGACTGGACGGTCTGGCTGCCCGCAACCCGCCGCGCCACTCGGACGATCGACTCGTACCGCTCGCGCCCGGCCTTCGCGCCGAGCACGTAGCCCAAGGCCACCCCGAACAGCAACTTCATCGTCGATCTCCTCAGACAGCGTCCACACCGGCTTTGCCCCAGCCTAACCCTGGCGCGGACCACGCTGCGGTTGAGATAAGCTGTCGCGGTTGCGCTGCCCGCCGACCCACACGGCAGAACGCGCGCAGGGTAATCCCCCATAGCTCAATTGGCAGAGCATTCGACTGTTAATCGAAGGGTTTCTGGTTCGAGTCCAGATGGGGGAGCAGTGAGTTCTTCACGCAAGTTTGGAGATCTTGTCACCGAAGTTGGAGGCCCCGAATTTCCGGGGCTTCCTGCGTTGAGAGTTCGTCTCGGCGCGACAACGCCCACGGCGGTGAACCGCCGCGCAGCTGGACCGCGGAGCGCCCTCCTGTAGCCGATCGTCGGTCAGGCCAACCAGCCGGACGTGGCGGCGAGCACGGTCGACCCGTCCAGGTCCGCGAGCGACAGTCCGGCGAACGCGACTGCCGCCTGTGAGGTCTGCCAACGAAACTTCGGGGTGCTCGTCGTCGCCGCCTCGACGATGACTTCGGCCGCCGACTCGGCGCTCTGGGCGTTGTCGAAGGCGCCCGCCGTCCGCTTGAGGTACGCGGCGAGCAGATCGGCGTAGGGGTCATTCGGGTCTGGCCGCGAGCTGACCCCGTCGACGTTGCCGACGAACGCGCTGGCCACGGCGGCGGGTTCGACGATGCTCACCGCGATGCCGAACCGCGCGGCGACCGGGCAAGCTACTGCATCAGCCCCTCGACGGCGAACTTCGCTCCGCAGTACGCGTCCGCGAACGGCTGGCCGACCGTACCGCCCACGCTGGTCACGGTGACGACCCGCCCGGACCCGGCGCGCCGCATGGCCGGCAGTACGAGCCGGGTCAGCGAGGCCACCGCGATATAGTTGATCTCGAGCTGCGCGCGAAGATCATCGGTGCTCATCTGCTCCAGGGTGGCCACCGAACCGCGGCCGGCGTTGTTGACCAGCACGTCCACCTGACCCAGCGCAGCAACGAGGTCCGCCGCCTGGTGTTCGTCCGTGACATCGAGCGCCCGCACATCGACCGTGACGCCGGATGCCTCGGCCGCCTTCCGCAACGGGCCGGCCCAGGTCACGTCCCGCATGGTCGCGACGACGTGGCAGCCGGCCCGGGCCAGTCCGACCGCGACGTGCAGCCCAGTCCGCTCGATGTTCCTGTCACCAGCGCGATCGGATTCTCAGCCATGTCCGTGATCGTCTCAGAGCAGTCGCCGCCGCCCGTCGGCGGGCGGGTCAGCGCGGCCAGGTCAGCGCGGCCAGGCGGTCGTGGTGATCTGCCCGCCGCTGACCTGCGCGCTGAGCCGGGTCGGGCCGTCCGGCCGGAGCCAGAGGTCGTACTCGCCCGTGCGTAGGCCGGGGAAGACGGCCGCGTACTCCGACCCGTTCGGCGTCGGCCGGGCGAGCACGCTCACATGCGGCCAGGCCGGACCATGAGTGTGGGCGTGCCCGTCGCCGTGAGTGTGTCCGTCGCTGTGCCAGTCACCGTCCCACCACTCGCCGCCCTCGTCCGGCGCGTCGCCCCGGGCCCCGGCCGGGCAGATTTCGATCTCCTGCCCGGCCATCGCCTGCGGAGCCGTCACGACCAGGGCACCGATGTCACCGCCGATGTCCAGCACGACCATGCCCTGACCGGCGTGCGGATTCTCGGCGGTGCTCATCGATTCCCTCCCTGGCCGTGTGTGCTCAGGCGCCGCCGGGTGTGCCCGGGCGGGATGTGTAGCCGCTGTTCGGGTTGGACAGGTACGGGAAGGAGCTCAGGAACGGTGCCCCGTACGGGGTGTTGTCGTTGCTGCTCCCGTCGTTGAGCAAACCCGCGGCGGCGTCCGGCTTGTAATTCGGATCGACGAGCGGGATGGTCGCACCGGCCACCGCCTTCAACTCGATCGCCGTGACGTCGTCGCCCAGACGGCGCCCGTTCGGGAACCCGGCCGCGTCGCCGGCGACGAGCCCGATCGGGTTCTCCTTGCCGACGGCGGTCGGCGGAACGGCGACATTGAGGCGGAGCATGTCGGCCTGCGTCGGTCCGGTGTAGTTCTGGAATCCTTTCACGACGCCGTTCGGGATGCCGGTCAGCAGGATCGCGGCCAGGTCGTTGCGCGGCTTCTTGGCCTTGACGTACGCGGCCAGGTTCGGGAACGCCGCCGGATACAGGACGTTCGCGATCAGGTTCGCCAGCTCCGGGTGCAGCACGTACTTGGCGAAGTCCTCGTCGTCGTTCGGCTCCTGCGCGTTCCACCGGTCCTTGGACGCCATCGGGTTGATGACCTCGTTGACCAGCGGGTTGCCCAGCCGCGAGATCTGGCCGAACCGGCCGAAGCTGCGGTACGTGCCGGTGTCGGGGTTCAGGATCCGCGCGGACGCCCGGCTGGCGGTGGCCCACACCCCGATCACCGACTTGGAGGACATCACGTCCTTGGCCGTGTGTCCTGGCGTGCGGCCGTCGACGGTCAGGTCGCTGATCGGCACCTGCAGCGCGATGGTGTGGACGTTCAGCCCGCGCAGACCGTTGACGCCCGGCATGTTGGCCAGGATGGGTGGGATGCCGTGGTTGTACGCCCCCTGGAACGGACGCAGGTCGCCGAGATCGAAGATGCTGCCGAGGTCCACGTGGAACGCGTCGGCGCGCTGGCCGGCGAAGACCATCCGCCCGTCACCGATGTTGTGATAGGTCCCGGCGGCGATCGCCGGGTAGTTCGGGGTGCTACGGACCCCGACGTTCACCGGGGGGCAGGTGAGCCCCTGCGCGAGCACGCGGGTCGAAGCCGCGTAACGGTGATCGCGCGGGCGTACGACCCGGGTCAGCGTGTACGTCTGCGGCCGGTTCCAGTTCGCATCGGTCGCGGACGCGATCGGGCCGGTGTTGTACAGGAACGTGTCGGGGTTGCGGATGCTCGTGTGGAAGCGGAACTGGAAGCTGATGTCGGCGTTGGCGTCGCCCCGGTTCGACACCTTGATCTCGTACAGGACGTCGTCGGCGAACTCGTTGAAGTTCGGTCCGCCGTAGGGCAGTTCGAACGGAAGGTAGTTGGCGATCAGCGTGACGGTGCTCGGCTTGTCGGGGCTGACGAACGCGTAGACGTCGGTGTTGTCGGCGGACGGATCCTTGGAGATCTCCGGTGCTTCACGATGCGAGGACATGGACAGACCTTTCGGACAGCGGAAAAGACGGAAGCAAGCAGGTTCGACGGACGGGCGGGGCTCAGGCGTGCTCGGCGCGGGCGAAGGCCCGGGCCAGTCGCGCCACCAGTTGCTTGTCGGTCACGATGACTTCGCGGCCTTCGATCATCAGGGCGAGCTCGCCCCGCTTGAGGTCGTGGATGTAGGCCGCCATCGGCCCCTCGGCGCCGGACGGCATGCTCACCTCGTCCGGCCTGGTCTCCGCGGTCGCGGCTGGTGCGGCCATGACGGCCGCACCGGCGACTGCGCCGGCCCCGGCCAGTGTGAGGAAACCCCTGCGCGTGCTGTCACTCATACGATCCCCCGATCGTGGGAAGGTTCGCGCCCACCGGCGGTTGGCGCCGCGCGGGCCGACGTGACGGAGGGCCCCCGCTATTGTTCGTTCGTCCGCTGGCCTGTGACCGGTTTCACGCCGGACCGCCGGGATCGAGGTTGGCACGGAACAACCGGATCGAGGCCGGAACCGGACCTACTGCGACAGATCGCGTCGCTGCCGGCTCAGATGAGGTCGATCAGGTCGGCGATCGAGTCGAACACCCGGCCGGGCCGGTAGGGGTAACGCTCGATGTCGGCCGGCTTCGTGGAGCCGGACAGAACCAGGATCGTGTCCAGGCCCGCCTCGATGCCGGCGACCACGTCGGTGTCCATCCGGTCGCCGACCATGACCGTGGTCTCCGAGTGCGCCTCGATCCGGTTGAGCGCGCTTCGGAACATCATCGGGTTCGGCTTGCCGACGAAGTACGGCTGGCGGCCGGTGGCCTTGGTGATCAGGGCGGCGACCGAACCGGTGGCCGGGAGCGGACCCTCGGCCGATGGTCCCGATACGTCCGGGTTGGTCGCGATGAACCGAGCGCCGCCGAGGATCAGCCGGATCGCCTTGGTGATCGCCTCGAAGGAGTAGGTGCGCGTCTCGCCGAGGACCACGAAGTCAGGGCTGCGCTCGGTCAGCGTGTACCCGACCTGGTGCAGTGCGGTGGTGAGCCCGGCCTCGCCGATGACGTAGGCCGAGCCGTTCGGTTGCTGATCGGCGAGAAACGTCGCGGTGGCTAGGGCGGACGTCCAAATCGCCTCCTCGGGGATCTGCAGGCCGGACTGCGTCAGCCGGGCCGCCAGGTCGCGCGGTGTGAAGATCGAGTTGTTGGTCAGCACCAGGAACGGGCGCTGCTTCTCGACCAGCCGAGCGAGGAACTCGGCCGCGCCGGGCAGCGCGTGCTCCTCGCGCACCAGCATGTCGGTGAGCCAGCACCGGAGCGCGTCTCGGGTCATGACTCCAGTCTGGCAGTGGACCACTAGGTTTGAAGCGTGCGCGCGGTCGAAGTACTCGTGATCTGATGCGCGATGCCGCCTCGAACTGGTTCGCCGAGCGCACCAGCGTCAGTGCCCAGTGGGGGATCGACGCGCTGCTGGCCGCCAAGCGCGAGCGCGGTGAGACGGTGAGCGTGGTGATCCCGGCTCGCAACGAGAGCGGATCGGTCGGGGCCGTCGTCGCGGGGATCCGCACCGCCCTGATGCAGGAGTTCCCGCTCGTCGACGAGCTGATCGTGATGGACTCGTTGTCCACGGACGCGACCGCCGAGGTCGCCCGCGCCAATGGGGCCCTCGTCCGGTCCGTGGCCGACGTTCGACCTGATCTCGGAGTGCGGGCCGGCAAGGGCGAGGCGCTGTGGAAGTCGCTGTTCGTCTCGAGCGGCTCGATCCTGGTGTTCATCGACGCCGACCTGACCGAGTGGGGTCCGCACTTCGTCACCGGCCTGCTCGGTCCGATGCTCACCGAGCGCGACACGTGGCTGGTACGCGGCTTCTACGACCGGCTGCTGGACGTCGCGCCGGGTACGCGCAGTACCGAGGGCGGCCGGGTGACCGAGCTGATGGCCCGGCCGCTCCTGGCGGCGCGGTGGCCCGATCTCGCCGCGGTCGTCCAGCCGCTGGCGGGGGAGTGGGCGATCCGGCGCAGCCTGTTCGAGCAGCTGTACGTCCCGGTGGGGTACGGCGTGGAGCTCGCGACGTTGATCGACACGTGGCTGCTGCACGGTCTGGACGCGATCGCCCAGGTCGATCTGGGCGAGCGCGGGCATCGCCATCAGAGCGTGCACGACCTCGGCGCGATGGCGCTGGAGATCCTGCAGGTGGCCGACGTGCGTAGCTGGCTTGTCGAGCGGGGCGCCGAGCAGAGCATCGAGCTGGCGCAGTACGAGCGGGGCGCGGCCACGACCTGGCGGATGCGGCAGGTCGCGGTGACCGAGCGGCCGCCGTCGGCGTCCGTCGTGGACGAGGACGGTGACCGGTGTTGAAGCTGGGCCACCGCGAGTTCGGTCCGGGCGAGTTCGCGATCATGGCGATCGTCAACCGCACGCCGGACTCCTTCTACGACCAGGGTGCGACGTTCGCGTTCCGTGCCGCACTCGATCGCGTCGACGAGGTGGTCGGGCAGGGCGCGGACATCGTCGACATAGGCGGGGTGAAGGCGGCGCCGGGCCAGGAGGTGACGCCCGCCGAGGAGATCGAGCGGACGGTCGAGTTCGTCGCGACGGTGCGCGCCACCCATCCCGAGGTGATCATCAGCGTCGACACGTGGCGGCACGAGGTCGGTGACGCGGTGTGCCGCGCGGGTGCCGACCTGCTGAACGACGCGTGGGGTGGCCACGACCCACTGCTGGCCGAGGTCGCGGCCGAGCACGGCGTCGGCATCGTATGCACGCACGCCGGTGGCCTGGCGCCGCGTACGCGTCCGCACCGCGTGCAGTACGACGACGTCATGGCTGATGTCCTGGCGGTGACGGTGGGTCTGGCCGAACGCGCGGTGCAGCTCGGCGTCGATCCGGCGTCGGTGCTGATCGATCCGGCGCACGACTTCGGCAAGAACACCTACCACTCGCTCGAGGTCACGCGGCGACTGCCGGAGATGATCGAGACGGGCTGGCCGGTGCTGGTTTCCCTGTCCAACAAGGACTTCGTCGGCGAGACGCTCGACCGGTCGGTTGGTGACCGTCTGATCGGCACGCTGGCGACGACCGCGATCTGCGCCTGGATGGGTGCGGTCGTCTACCGGGTGCACAACGTCGTCGAGACCCGTCAGACGCTCGACATGGTGGCCACCATCGCCGGCCGGCGCCGTCCCGCCCGCACCGTCCGCGGGCTGGCCTGACCGCGCGCTTCAAGCGTTGAGAGCGGCCGAATCCAGTTCCACCCGTCCTGGACACTCGAGCCATGGAGCAGATCAGCAAGCGCCTGATGAATTGGGCCTCGATCCTCGAGGACAGCACGCGGGCCCAGGCGGTGACGGCGTCGAGCATGCGGTTCATCCACCCGCACATCGCTCTCATGCCCGACGCCCACCTGGGCAAGGGCGCGACCGTCGGCAGCGTCATCCCCACGCTCGGCGCGATCATCCCGGCCGCGGTCGGTGTGGACATCGGCTGCGGGATGATGGCCGTCCAGACCCAGTACCGGCGGGCTGAACTCAGCGGTGACGGTCATGCGCTGCACGCCGCCATCAGCGCCGCCGTGCCGCTGAGCGCGGGCAAGTACAACGCCGAATTGGCCGTGACGGCGGCGCCGCGAGTGTCCGAACTGGAGCAGCTCGACGGGTACGAGCAGGCCGAGGCGATCTCACCGAACTGGCGGCTGCAGCTCGGATCGCTCGGTTCGGGCAACCACTTCATCGAGGTCAGCGAAGACGAGGACGGCTTCGTGTGGCTGTTTCTGCACTCCGGTTCCCGCGGCGTCGGCAAAAAGCTCGCGGTCAAGCACATCAAGGTTGCTCACAGCAGTGCGCCCGGCGGTGGATCCGACTGCCGGACCCGGACCTGGCCTACCTGGTCGAAGGCGAGCCCGAGTTCCGGGCCTACCTGCAGGCGCTGCGGTGGGCCCAGCGTTTCGCGTACCTGAACCGCGAGGAGATGATGGCCCGCGTCGTCGCGTGCTTTCAGGACTGGCACGGTCCGGTCGAACCCGGTGTGACGGTGAACTGCCATCACAACTACACCGCGCGCGAGAAGCACTTCGGCCAGCAGGTGTGGTTGTCACGCAAGGGGGCGATCGACGCGACCGAGGGGACGCTCGGACTGATCCCCGGCTCGATGGGCGACCGGTCGTACGTGGTGCGTGGGAAGGGCAACCGGCTCGCGCTGAACTCCTCACCGCACGGGCCGGCCGCAACCACTCGCGGGCGGCGGCCCGGCGGCTGTTCACGCGCACCGATCTCGATCGCCGCATGGACGGCATCGCGTGGGGTGAGTCCGACGCGTTCCTCGACGAGCACCCGCAGGCGTACAAGCCGATCGATCAGGTGATGGCCGACGCTGCAGACCTGGTCGAGGTGACCCACTCGCTCCAGCAGTTCGTGAACGTCAAGGGCGATTGAGGGTGGGGGACGCCCGCCGAGCCGGGTCGATCGAGGACCCGGCCCGGCGGGCGATGTAGAGCGCCCAGAGGACGAGTGGGATCTGCAGCGGCAGGCGCAACCAGGCGATCAGCTCGCTGCCGTCGCCGTGCAGGGAGTCAACGGCCATCTTGATGTTGGCCGGGTAGACCGCGATGAAGAGGGCGACGCAGGCCCAGCCGGCGATGCGACGCGTCGGACCGAACGCGAGCGCGACGGCGCAAACTAGCTCGGCGACCCCGCTGAGCTCGACCCAGAACGCCGGTGATCCCAGGAAACCCGGCACGATCGACTCGAAGCCCGCGGGCGCCGCGAAGTGCCACGTGCCGGTGGTGACCAGCAGTGCCGCGAGCGCCCACGCGGCAACCGCGCCGCGCCGCTGCCGCTCATTCAAAGAGGCTCAGCTGCTCGATGGTCGGGCGCCGCCGTGTCGGTATGGTCACCGGGCCGAGCGCCCGTCGCGGCGGTCCGGGCGCGGTCCAGGCCGGTATGGGGCGCGGCGGAGCGGTCTCGAGCGCCTCGACGTCGGCCAGTACCCGCACCGCCTGTCCGGCCGACCAGGTCAGGTTGTGCGCGCGGTATACCGAGTCGACGGTCTCGGCCGTCAACGGCAGCACCCCGGCGCCGCAGGTCAGCGCGAGGTCGAGTGCGACATCGTCGTGCATCGCCATTGCCTGGCAGTTCAGCTCGTATGCGGCGCGCGCGTCCGGATGCTCGAGACGGGTCGCGATCGCGGCTCCGACCTTGCTGCGTACGCGGTCCAGATCCTCGAACGCCGCCGCCGCGCTGCCGAACTCGGTGAGTAGCCGTGCCGCGCCGGTCGGCCCGATCCCGCGCACACCCGAGAGGTTGTCGGACGGATCCCCTCGCAACGCGGCGAAGTCCCGGTACTGCGACGGCGGCACCCCGAGCAGCAGTACCAGCCGTTCCGGAGTCATCATCGGTGACGCGTCGACCCCGCCGTTGATGATGCGCAGGACCCGCGTGTTGTCGTCGATGAGCGCGAACGAGTCCCGGTCGGACGTGGCGATCACCGTTCTCGCGCCGGCCTCGCGCGCAAACTTGGCGACCGAGGCGAGGACGTCGTCGGCCTCGAGCCCGTCGGGAATCACGACCGCGACGCCGAGCTCGCGCATCACCTCAGCCGCGCGGGTCAGCTGCTCGACCAGCGTCGGTAACTTCTCGGCGCGGTTCGCCTTGTAGGTCGGCCAACGCTCGCGACGCAGCGACCGGCTCGCATCGTCGAACCCGACCACGACGGCCACCGGACGGACCCGGTCGACCGCGGCGACGAGCTGGCTCAGCAGCCCGCGAACGGCCCACAGCGGCTGATCGGTGTTGGCCATCGCGTGGAAGCTGCGGTGGACGAGGGAGTTCCCATCGACGGCGAGCACGACCGGGGCCTCCACCCGCCCCACTCTGCCACCCGTGGCACGTCGTCGTGCGAGTCGACCACCTCAGGGAACGAGAACGATCTTGCCCGAGGTGTGTCCGGTCATGATCGCGCGGTGGGCGTCGGCGACGTCGGCGAGAGGGAACGCCGCGGCCACGAAGACCCGCAGTTTGCCTTGCTGGACAAAGCGAACCAGCTCCATTCGGGAGGCGTTGCGGATCTCGGTGCCTGGGTCCGATCCCGGTCCGCCACCGAGCAGCTGGATCCCGTCCTGCGCGGCTCGGCCGAACGCGGCGATGGTGGCGATGCGACTGCGGTCGGCCACCAGTTCGAGCGAGACGTCGACCGCTTCGTCGGTACCGATGAGGTCAAGCGCGGCGTCGATGCCGTCCGGGGCCAGCGCGCGCACCCGGTGGGCCAGCCCGTCGCCGTAGGCCACCGATTCCGCCCCGAGCTCACGCAGGAAGTCGTGGCGGGCCGGGCTGGCAGTCGCGATCACCCGGGCGCCGCGCAGCACGGCGAGCTGGACGGCCATGACGCCGACTCCCCCCGACGCGCCGTGGATCAGGACGGTGTCTCCCGCGCCGACGTTCGTCGCGGTCAGCGTGTGGACTGCGGTGCCGCCGGTCAGCAGCAGGCCGGCCGCCTGGTTCCAGTCGAGCTCGGCCGGCTTGGGGACGAACTCGGTGGCTGCCGCGACCAGTTCGGCCGCGTAGGCGCCGGTCAGGCGGTACCCGATCACCTCGTCGCCGACCGCGATCGGTCCGGCGGGCCCGACCGCATCAACGCCGACTGCCGTCACAACACCAGCGGCCTCCATCCCCAATCGCATCGGCAGGACGCTCGGATCGGCGCCCATCAGGCCGCTGTACACCTTGTAGTCGATCGGGTTCACGCCCGCGGCGCGCACCGCGATGCGCACCTCGCTCGGCTCCGGATCGGTCACCGGTTCATCGACAACTGACAGGACCTCAGGACCACCGAAGGCAGTCGCAACCGCTACATCGCTCATGCGCGCCACAACTGACGCGCGGCCCGGTTCATTCCGGGCCGGCCCCTGTCTAGGGCCGCAGTCGATCCTTCTGGGGCCGCGGTCGATCAGCGCGCCCGCCACTCGCTGCGCTCGGCGCGGACACCGGAGCTGACGCGACTTCGTCGCAGGGCGGCCGGTGGTGGTGGTGTTGGGTTCCGCCGGGGAGGTCGCCGACGGTTGCTCGGTCAGAACGGGGCGGGTCGCCTGGTCAAAAGGGTGGTGGGACGTCGTCGATCGCCGGTTCGGGTTCTTCGGTTGGGGTGGGTAGTTCGGGGGGTCGGTATCTGTAGCGGTGTTTGGTCGGGCTGGTCCAGTCGTAGGAGCCGTCGTCGTTTTTGATCACGTGCCAGTTCGAGTGATGTTTCATCGTGGTGGCGCTTGCATAACGGCTGCAAATTGGCCGCGGACGTGGGCCCGGCCGGGTAGGGAACTCGATGATCCAGTTCGCAGGTGACGGCTTTGCGGCGGCAGCCGGGGTGCACGCAGTGCTGGTCC
>JBDTGE010000080.1:0-5125 GCA_039937575.1 Jatrophihabitantaceae bacterium | reverse complement strand
CGGCGGCCGCGTCGTCGGCGCCCGGTACTGAGCCCGGCGAAGCGCCGCGGCTAGGAGTCTCCGCCGATCGTGCCGTGGCCGGCCGCGGTGACGTCATCGAGGGAGTACTTGTCGAACGCCTGGCGCGGTACTTCGGCCTCGACCTCACCGCGGCGGGCCAGCTGCTCCAGCACCGCGACGACGATCGACTCGGCGTCGATGTGGAAGAACCGCCGGGCGGCGCCGCGCGTGTCGGCGAAGCCGAAGCCGTCGGTCCCGAGCGAGGTGTAGTCGCCGGGAACCCACCGTGATATCTGATCAGGCACCGCGCGCATGAAGTCCGAGACCGCGACGACGGGGCCGACCGCGCCGGCCAGTGCGGTGCTCACGTACGGGATCTTCGGCTCGGTGCCCGGCTCCATCAAGGAGGCCTGCTCGCACTCGACGGCGTCGCGGCGCAGCTCGTTCCACGAGGTTACCGACCAGAGATCGACGTCCACGCCCCACTCGTCGCCGAGCATCCGCTGCGCCTCGAGCGCCCACGGCACCGCCACGCCGGATGCGAGTACCTGCGCCCGCGGACGGCCTTCGTTCTCCAACGCGGGGGAGTAGCGGTAGATGCCGCGGAGCACGCCCTCGACGTCGAGGTTCTCCGGCTCCTTCGGCTGGTTGATCGGCTCGTTGTAGACGGTCAGGTAGTAGAAGACGTCGTGCTCGCTCACCGCCGTGGTGTCGTAGGCGCCGACGCCGTACATCCGCTCGAGGCCGGCCCGGACGATGTGCGCGATCTCGAAGGAGAACGCCGGGTCGTAGGCGACGCAGGCCGGGTTGGTCGAGGCCAGTAGCGGCGAGTGCCCGTCGGCGTGCTGCAGGCCCTCGCCGGTGAGCGTGGTGCGGCCGGCCGTGGCGCCGAGGACGAACCCGCGCCCGAGCTGGTCGGCCAGCTGCCAGAACTGGTCGCCGGTGCGCTGGAACCCGAACATCGAGTAGAAGATGTAGAACGGGATCATCGGCACGCCGTGCGTCGAGTACGCGGTGGCCGCCGCGATCAGCGAGGCAGTGGAGCCGGCCTCGGAGATCCCCTCGTGCAGGATCTGGCCGGTCTCGGACTCCTTGTACGACAGCAGCATGTCGCGGTCCACGGCGTCGTACTGCTGGCCGTGCACCGAGTAGATCTTCGCGGTCGGGAAGATCGCGTCCAGGCCGAACGTGCGGGCCTCGTCCGGGATGATCGGGACGAAGCGCGAGCCGATCTCCTTGTCCTTGATGAGGTCCTTGAACAGCCGGACGATCGCCATGGTGGTGGCCACCTGCTGCTTGCCGGAACCGGCACGCAGCTCGGCGTACGCCGACTCGCCCGGCAGCGCCAACGGCTTGGCCCGCACGACCCGCTTCGGGGACGCTCCGCCGAGGGCGGCCCGCCGCTCCTTCATGTACTGGATCTCGTCGGACTTCTCGCCCGGGTGGTAGTACGGCGGCAGGTCGGCCTCGAGCTCCTCGTCCGAGATCGGCAGGTAGAGCCGGTCGCGGAACGCCTTGAGGTCGGCGTGCGTCAGCTTCTTCATCTGGTGCGTGGCGTTGCGGCCCTCGAACGACTCGAGCGTCCAGCCCTTGATCGTGTGGGCCAGGATAACGGTCGGCTGGCCGACGTGGCTACGCGCCGCCTCGAACGCCGCGTAGACCTTGCGATAGTCGTGGCCACCCCGGCTGAGCTTGCGCAGGTCGTCGTCGGACATGTCCTCGACCATCTTGCGCAGGCGCGGGTCCCCGCCGAAGAAGTGGTCGCGGATGTAGGAGCCCTGCTCGGTCGTGTAGGTCTGGAACTGCCCGTCGGGCGTGGTGTTCATCTGGTTCACCAGCGCGCCGTCCGAGTCGCGGGCGAGCAGCGGATCCCAGTCGCGACCCCAGATCACCTTGATGACGTTCCAACCGGCGCCGCGGAAGTACGTCTCCAGCTCCTGGATGATCTTGCCGTTGCCGCGGACCGGACCGTCCAGCCGCTGCAGGTTGCAGTTGATGACGAACGTGAGGTTGTCCAGCTCCTCGCGGGCGGCGACCCCGATCGCGCCGAGCGACTCGATCTCGTCCATCTCGCCGTCACCGAGGAATGCCCATACGTGCGAGTTGGACGTGTCCGCCTGGCCGCGCGCCTGCAGGTAGCGGTTGAAGCGGGCCTGGTAGATCGCGCTGATCGGGCCCAGGCCCATCGAGACGGTCGGGAACTCCCAGAAGTCCGGCATCAGGCGCGGGTGCGGGTAGGACGACAGCCCGTACGGCGCGCGCGACTGCTCCTGCCGGAAGCCGTCCAGGTGCTGCTCGGTCAGCCGCCCCTCCAGAAACGCGCGCGCGTAGATGCCGGGCGCCGCGTGGCCCTGGAAGTAGATCTGGTCGCCCGTGCCGCTCGCGAGGTCCTTGCCCCGGAAGAAGTGGTTGTAGCCCACCTCGTACAGCGAGGCGGCCGAGGCGTAGGTGGCGATGTGCCCGCCGACGCCGACCATCTTGTTGGCGCGGGACACCATGATCGCGGCGTTCCAGCGGATGTAGGCGCGGATGCGGCGCTCGATGTCCTCGTCGCCCGGAAACCACGGCTCGCGCTCGGGCGGGATGGTGTTGATGTAGTCGGTGCTGCGCAGCGCGGGAACCCCCACCTGGCGCTCGCGGGCCCGTTCGAGCAGCTTGAGCATCAGGTATCGAGCGCGCTGCCTGCCGTCGGAGTC
The DNA here is from genome assembly GCA_039937575.1 of Jatrophihabitantaceae bacterium. GTDB lineage: Bacteria > Actinomycetota > Actinomycetes > Mycobacteriales > Jatrophihabitantaceae > JBDTGE01. Next base: position 2,429 of record JBDTGE010000080.1, on the reverse strand, counting down.
GATCGCGGCGTCGAGCGACTCGATCCACTCGCGCGTCTCGTCCGGATCGATGTCCGGCAGCTGGCTCGGCAGACCGTCGGTGATGATGCTGAACCTGTCGCGTGTCACCCTTCCAGTGTGCTCTACTGCGGGCCGCTAAGGTCAGCAGGTGAGTTACCGCGCGGTAGGTCAACTGCGCGGCCCGATCGTCAGGAGGACAACACCGTGAGCTCGAACCCCGCTGGGGGTGCCGGTACCACAAGCGGTGCTGGGGTCGCAGAACGCATGGGCATCAAGCCCGAAATGATCGTCATGGAGATCGGGCGTGACGACGACGTCGATGAGGAGCTGCGCGGTCTCGTCGAGGCGGAGACCGGTGAGTCGATCGTCGACGAGGACTCGGACGAGGTCGTCGACCTGGTCCTGCTCTGGTACCGCGACGGCGACGGGGATCTGGCTGACGTCCTCGTCGACGCGATCGCGCCGTTGGCCGACAACGGATTCATCTGGCTGCTGACGCCCAAGCGTGGACGCGAGGACTATGTCGAGCCGTCCGACATCGCCGAGGCCGCCGCGATCGCCGGTCTGTCGCAGACCTCGATCACGACGGCCGGCAACAACTGGTCGGCCGCGCGCCTGGCCGGCCGCAAGTCGCCGGGAGGCAAGCGTTGATCAACGTCGGCGACCGTGCGCCTGACTTCACGCTGCGCGACCAGAACAACGAGGAGGTCACCCTCTCCTCATTCCGCGGCAAGCAGGCGGTGCTGATCCTCTTCTATCCGCTGGCGTTCACCGGGATCTGCACCGGCGAGCTGTGCGCCGTGCGGGATGATCTGACCGTGTTCCAGAACGACGACGTCCAGGTGCTGACGATCAGCGTCGACTCGTCGTACTCACACAAGATCTTCAGCGAGCGTGAGGGGTACGAGTTCCCGCTGCTGTCGGACTTCTGGCCGCACGGTGGGGTCGCCCAGCTGTACGGCGCGTTCAACGACGAGGCCGGGATCGCCAATCGCGGGACGTTCCTGGTCGACCGGGACGGGGTCGTCCGGTTCACCGAACTCAACGGCCCGGGCGAAGGGCGCGAGCCGCAGGACTGGCGGGACGCGATCGCCGCGCTGTAGGCCGCGCGCTGTGCCGCTCGGCTAGTTCGGACGCCGGGCGCGCAGCAGCGCGTCGATGGCCGGCCGGTCGGCCCCGGACACGACCCGGTTGACCGGCTCGGCCTTCTCGATCATCAGATCCAGGCCGTCCAGGTCCTCGACGATGTCGCCCAGGCTGAACAGCAGCGCCGGGTCCTGCGGGCCGCCGACGCCCTCGCCCAGGTTCATCGAGTGGTGGCCGATGACGACCAGGATGCCGCCTGGCGCCAGAACCTCCGCGGTGGCGCGGACCGCGCGCCGGCGCTGGTCGGCGACCAGGTGCAGGTAGCAGAGCAGGGCGAGATCGACACGCGACTCGTGCCGATACGTCGTCGCGTCGGCGTTGATCCATGCCACCGGCGCCGGGGGGCGCGCCTGCAGCTCGAGCCGGCGGGCGGTGGCGAGACCGACCGCGGAGAAGTCGACGGCGGTCACGTCCCAGCCGCGGCCGGCGAGCCAGAGCGCGTTTCGTCCCTCACCGCACCCGACGTCCAGGGCCCGTCCGGGGGTCAGGTCGCCCGTCTCCTGCTCGACCCACTGGTTCGGGCCGACGCCCCACACCGGCTCGCCGGTGCCGTAGCGCTCGTCCCAGTCCGCCGCCCTCACCGCGTCGCCCGACCGCAGGGCTCGCGCGGTTCGGTCGGTGTCCTCAGCACCCGACCACGGTACGGCGCCCCTGCCGGTACCCTGATCGGGGCTCGCCGCGGCGGGCCGGACGGGCGCTTAGCTCAGCGGGAGAGCACTCGGTTTACACCCGAGCGGTCGTTGGTTCGATCCCAACAGCGCCCACCCTTGCTCCATAAGGCGAGACCGATATCCGCGACCTGCCACCGATCGGCACCGACCACCGGCACACCTGGTTGGGAGACACGCCCTGCTCAACTAGGCCTGATCGGGCCAGGAAGCGCCTCGCCAGAGCGGGCCCGTTGACAGGTGGGCGGCGCCGATGAGGAACGCTGCGGTGAAGGCGAGGTCGATGGGGACCAGTCCGAGGCGTCCGGTCACGGTTGCAGTGACCGCGTCGAGGCTTTGGATGAGGGCGGTGAGGATCATCAGGCCGGTCAGGACACGCTGCGCCCGAAGGGCAAGCATGAGCAGCAGCAGGACGGCCATGGCGAGGTTTCGGGTGAGGAAGTAGTCGGCGTAGTTCTGTCCGGCGGTGTTGAGGTGCTCGCCTTGAGGGTGGATGGCGAGCAGCCCGCCGGTGGCGGTGAGCAGTGCGCCGAGCACGACGACGCCGATCAGCCACCATGACCAGGGTGTGGTGTTGGTCGCGGTGGGACGGTCGGGCTGGGATGCCGACGGTAG
>JBDTGE010000079.1:0-4542 GCA_039937575.1 Jatrophihabitantaceae bacterium | reverse complement strand
GGCGATCGGGTGCTCGCTCGCGGACTCGAGGGCGCCGACGACCTGCAGCAGCCGATCGGCGTCGACTCCGGCCGCGGGATGTACGGCCCGAAGGGTCATCCGTCCGGTCGTGACGGTGCCGGTCTTGTCCAGGACCACGGTGTCGGCCCGGCGGGTGTTCTCCAGAACCTCCGGGCCTTTGATCAGCACGCCGAGCTGCGCGCCCCGGCCGGTTCCGACGAGCAGCGCGGTGGGCGTGGCCAGGCCGAGTGCGCACGGGCAGGCGATGATCAGCACCGCGACCGCGGCCGTGAACGCGCGGACCACATCGTGGCCGGTCAGCAGGGTGAGGACCAGGGTGCCGAGTGCGATCACGAACACGACCGGGACGAAGACCATGCTGATGCGATCGGCCAGTCGCTGCACCGGCGCCCGGCCGGACTGGGCTTCGACGACGAGGCGGCCGATCTGGGCCAGCCGGGTGTCCGAGCCGACGCGAGTGGCTCGCACCAGCAGCCGACCGCCGGCGTTGACCGTCGCCCCGGTGACCTGGTCGCCGGGGGCCACCTCGACCGGAACCGGTTCGCCGGTCAGCAGGCTCTCGTCGATCGCCGACGAACCGTCGATCACGACGCCGTCGGTCGCTATCTTCTCGCCGGGCCGCACGACGAACCGGTCGCCCACGCGCAGTTGTTCGACCGGGATGCGGGTCTCGACCCCGTCCCGCACGACGGCGACGTCCTTCGCGCCGAGCTCCAGCAGAGCCTTGAGAGCGGCGCCCGAACGGCGCTTGGCCCGCGTTTCCAGGTAGCGCCCGGCCAGCAGGAACACCACGACGGCCGAGGCCACCTCGAGGTAGATGTCGCCCGTGCCGCCGCCGGAGCTCGCCGCGAGGTCGAACCCCATCCGCATCCCGACCGCGCCCGCATCGCCGAACACGAGCGCGTACAAGGACCAGCCGAACGCGGCCAGCGTGCCCATCGATACGAGGGTGTCCATCGTCGACGCCCCGTGGCGGAGGTTGCTCCAGGCCGCCGCGTGGAACGGCCAGCCGCCCCACAGCACCACCGGGGTGGCGAGGGCGAGCGAGATCCACTGCCAGTAGTCGAACTGCCAGGCCGGCACCATCGCCAGCACCAGCACCGGCAGGGCCAGCGCGGCGGACACGACCAGCCGGTGACGCAGCCCGTTGCCTTCGTCGGTCGCCGGCGCCGGCAGGTGTGCGGTGTACCCCGTCGCTTCAACCGTCTTGATGAGATCGTCGCCGGTGACGCAGGTCGGGTCGTAATGGACGTTCGCCTGCTCGGTCGCGAAGTTGACGCTGGCCCGGACGCCGTCGAGACGGTTCAGCCTCTTCTCGATGCGGGCTGCGCAGGACGAGCAGGTCATGCCCTCGACGTCGAGCACGAGGCTCGCCTGCTCCGTCACCTCACTCGGCCCGCTCATGACGACCAGCCGCTGGCCAGCTCGTAGCCGGCCTCGTCCACCGCGTCGCGGATCTGCGCGTCGGTGTAGCCCTCGCCGTGCACGGTGACCTGGCCGGTGGGCAGGTCTACGGCAACCGAGACGACACCGGCCAGCCGGCCGATCTCGGCGCTGACCGCGTTCACGCAGTGCTCGCACGTCATCCCGGTGACCGGGTAGGTCTTGTCCGTCATCTCTTGCAGTCCCTTCGGTGTCCCGCTACTGAAGTTATACCCCTGGAGGGTATGCTCGCAACAACGATGACGAGGAGCACACACATGTACGGCTACACCGGCAACAAGGATGCGTACCTCAAGCGGCTGCGGCGGATCGAGGGCCAGGTGCGCGGCATCGCCAAGATGGTGGAGGACGACAAGTACTGCATCGACATCCTGACCCAGGTCAGCGCGGCGACCAAGGCGCTGCAGTCGGTCGCGCTCGGCCTGCTCGAGGAGCATCTGGGCACCTGCGTCGTCGATGCCGCGCGCGCGGGTGGCCAGGAAGCCGACGACAAGGTCAAGGAAGCGGCCGACGCGATCGCCCGCCTCGTCCGCTCCTGAGCGGGTTAGCGGAAGGCTTCGGCAAGCGCGAGGACACGCTTGGCGTCGGCCACGTGCAGGTTCTCGATGAGCTTGCCGTTGACCGTCGCCACGCCCTTGCTCTCGCGCAACGAAGCGTCGAACGCCTCGATCACTGCGCGGGCGTGGGCGATGTCCGCCTCGGACGGGGCGAACGCCGCGTTGCAGGGTTCGACCTGGCCCGGATGGATGAGCGTCTTGCCGTCGAAGCCGAGCACGCGGCCCTGGCGGCACTCGACGAGGAACCCCGCGTCGTCCCGCACATCGTTGTAGACGCCGTCCAGGATCGTCTTGCCGTGTGCGCGCGCCGCGAGCACGCACTGCGCGAGCGAGTGGACCAGCGACGCGCGGTCGGGCGTGATGAGCGCGCGCAGTTCGCTGACCAAGTCATTGGTACCCATGACGAACGTGGTCAACCGGTCGGTGGCCGCGGCGATCTCGGCCACCTGCAGGATGGCGGTGGGCGTCTCGATCATCGCCCAGATCTTGACACCGGGGTCGGCGCCGGCGTCGACGAGGGACTGCTCGATCTGTCGCACCTCGGCCGCCGAGTTGACCTTCGGCACCACGATCGCGGCCGGGCTCGCCGCGGCGGCGGCCACGATGTCGTCGGCGTGCCACTCGGTCCCCAGGCCGTTGACCCGGATCGTCATGACCCGCTTGCCGTACGCGCCGGAGGCCGCGGCGTCGCACACCTGCTGGCGGGCGCTCGCCTTGGCCTCGGGCGCGACCGCGTCCTCGAGATCGAGGATCAGCGCATCCGCCGGCAGCGCCTTCGCCTTCTCCAGCGCGCGGGCGTTCGAGCCGGGCATGTAGAGCACCGAGCGCAGCGGAGCGGTCACCGCTCAGGCTCCCGTCGCGTAGGCAGCGGCCAGTTCGGGATCGGTCGCGGCCAGCGCCTCGGCCAGATCGACGACGACCTGGCACTGCTTGACCGTCGCATCGTCCTGCATCTTGCCGTCGATCATGACCGCGCCGGTGCCGTCGCCCATCGCGTCGAGCACCTTGCGGGCCCACTGCACGTCGGCGGCGGCCGGGCTGAACACCTTGCGGGCTATGGCAATCTGTGCCGGATGCAGGCTCCAGGCGCCGACACACCCGAGCAGGAACGCGTTGCGGAACTGGTCCTCGCACGCGACGACGTCGGCGATGTCACCGAACGGTCCGTAGTACGGCAGGATCTCGGCCGCGGCGCAGGCGTCGACCATCCGCGAGATCGTGTAATGCCACAGGTCCTGCTGGAAGGTCGGGCGGTCGCCGTTGATGTCGCCGCCGACCGGGTCGGTGCGCACGAGGTAGTCGGGGTGCCCGCCGCCGACGCGCGTCGTCTTCATGCGACGGCTGGCGGCGAGGTCGGCCGGCCCGAGGGACAGGCCCTGCATGCGCGGGCTGGCCGCGGCGATCGCGTCGACGTTGGCCACGCCGGCCGCCGTCTCGAGCAGCGCGTGCACCAGGATCGGCCGCTGCAGGCCGGCCCTGGCCTCGAGTTGGGCGAGCAGCCGGTCGACGTAGTGGATGTCCTCCACGCCCTCGACCTTCGGGATCATGATGACGTCCAGCTGGTCGCCGATCTCGGTGACCAGCGTGACCAGGTCGTCGAGGATCCACGGTGAGTCGAGGCTGTTCACGCGCGTCCATAGTTGCGTCGTACCGAAGTCGGTGGCCTTCGCGATCTGCACGAGGCCCTTTCGCGCTGCTTCCTTGCGGTCGGACTGGATCGCGTCCTCCAGGTTTCCGAGCAGGACGTCGACCGTCCCGACCATGCCGGGAACCTTGGCCGCCATACGCTCGTTGCTCGGGTCAAAGAAGTGGATCATCCGCGACGGACGGAACGGGACCTCGTGCACCGGCGCCGGAGCACCGAGGGCCAATGGTCGGAAGAAGGCTTTCGGGTTACGCATGACTCTCCATCCGTTTGGTGGGGCCAGGCCACGCTACCCAGCGGCGGCGGCGGCCCGCGAGGTCCTGGGAGCCGGAACACACCGCCGGTCCGCGGCACCGTCCAGGGGAGGGCAGACTTGAGCCGGCCAGTCACGCGTGCCGACGGCGGGAGGGACGCCGCGTGAGTCAGGAGTCGGCGGCGGCGCTCGGCCGGCGCAGCTTGCGGGCGCGCGTGCGGGCCCTGCCGGGCGGGTGGGTCGCTTGGCGGATCGCGGTGACGCTCGCCGGCGCCGCGGTGATCGTCGTGGGAATCGTCCTGCTCCCGCTGCCCGGTCCGGGTTGGCTGATCATCTTTGCCGGGTTGGGCATCCTGGCGTCCGAGTACGCGTGGGCCCGACGCCTGTTGCACTGGATGCGCGCCCATGTCGCCCGCTGGACGAGATGGGCCGGCGGCCAGTCGGTGCTCGTGCGCACACTGGCCGGGCTGGCCGGGCTCGCGGTGATCGCAGGGGTGCTGTACCGGTCCTGGCTGCTGTTCGCCTAGCCTGCGGTCCGGCGGGCTGCCCCGTGTAGTCTGACGGGGTTTTACGGTGCGCGCACCGGGCGATTAGCTCAGCGGGAGAGCACTGCCTTCACACGG
>JBDTGE010000078.1:0-5145 GCA_039937575.1 Jatrophihabitantaceae bacterium | reverse complement strand
CGGATAGTCGACGAGCTGGCCGCGGCGAGCGCCGCCGGGCTGGACTTCGACGAGACGCCGGATCTGCTCACCGCACTGAACGCCGCCGTCGCCGCGCTGTGGGAGAGGATCGAGGCCACGCCGGGGGAGCAGCTGCTGACCTACGAGATCACCACCCACGCCCTGCGGAACGCCGAGCTGCGCGCGGTGGCGGAGCGACAGTACGAGGTGTCGCAGGCCGCGACCGAGGGGCTGCTGACGCTGGCGGCGCAGGCCGGCGGCGCGACGTGGACGGTGCCGGTGCCGCAGCTGGCCGGCCAGACGCTGGCCTTCGTCGACGGCGTCACGCTGCGCTGGCTGGTCGACGGCGACGGCGCAGCGGCCCGTGTGCGGCTGGCCTCGTTCGCCGGCTACCTGGCGACGCACGCCCGTCGCGGTCGCCGCCTGCGGTCGGTGCCCCGATGACCCGACTCGCGTTGTTTTCCCCGCTGGTGGCCGCTTTTGGGCCTCGAATCGGTCACTGGCGGGGAAAGGTGGACCGCGATGACTGATCTGGACGCGCTGACTGCTGCCACCGCGCACCTGGACCCGCCGCTGGTCGTGCTGGACCGGGCGGCCGTGCGGGCCAACGCGGCCGACCTGGTCCGCCGCGCCGGCGGTGACCCCACCCGCGGCGCCGCAGGCACCTCGGGACGTGTCCCGGGCACGCCGGTGCGCGTCGCGAGCAAGTCGGTGCGCTGCCGCTACGTGCTGGATCTCGCGCTGCGGACGCCGGGGTTCGCGGGCGTCATGGCCTACTCGGTCCGCGAGGCGATCTGGCTGGTGCGCGTGGGTGGGGTGCGCGACGTGCTGCTCGGCTACCCGAGCGCCGACCGCGGCGCCCTGACCGAACTCGCGGCCGACCCGGCGCTCGTCGAGGCGATCACCCTGATGGTCGACGGCATCGAGCAGCTGGAGCTGATCCGCTCGGTCACCCGAGCGCCGCTGCAGGTGTGCCTGGACGTCGACGCTTCGCTCCGGATCGGCCGGCTGCACCTCGGGGTCCGCCGCTCGCCGCTACGGACCCCGGCGGATGCGTCGTCGCTGGCGAACACCGCGCAGGGCAAGGGACTCCGCGTCGTCGGCGTGATGTTCTACGAGGCCCAGATCGCCGGTCTGCCCGACTCCTCGCCCGCGGTGCGGATGGTCAAGAAGCGATCGGCCGCCGAACTGGCCACGCGTCGCGGAGCGGTCGTCCACGCGGTCGAGGCGGTCGTGGGAAAGCTGGAGATCGTCAACTCCGGAGGCACCGGGAGCATCGAGGTCAGCCGCGCCGACCCGTGGGTCACCGAGGTCACGGCCGGCTCGGGGCTCTACGTCCCGACGCTGTTCGACCACTACCGATCGTTCACGCCCCGGCCCGCACTCCTGTTCGCACTCCCCGTCGTGCGCCGGCCCGCTCCGGGCATCGCCACCCTGTTCGGGGGCGGGTACATCGCGTCGGGCCCGGCCGGGCGGACCCGCGTTCCGTCGCCGGCCACGCGGGGGCTGCGGCTGCTCGGTACCGAGGGCGCGGGCGAGGTGCAGACCCCGGTCCGCGGTACGGGAGCGGCCGCTCTGCATGTCGGGGATCGCGTCTGGTTCCGGCACGCCAAGGCCGGCGAGCTGTGCGAGCGGTTCGACACGGTGCACGTGGTCGACGGGGCGGAGCTGGTGGACTCGGTCCCGACCTACCGGGGCGAGGGTCAGAGCTTCGGCTGATCGACCAGCGCCGCCAGCACCTCGGCGATCGCCGCGTCGTCGTGGATCAGCCCGTCCGGCCCGACGGATTCGCGCGGCACCGGGACGTGACGGCACGCGTCCTCGACGATCGAGGCCTGGACGTAGCCGAGCACCGTCGCGAGCGTCGCATGCGCGCCGCCACCGCGACGCCCTTCGGCCGCCGCGTTCACCCAGGCCACCGGCTTGTCGCTCAGCACGGTTCCACCGACCGTCCAGTCGAGCAGGTTCTTGAACGAACCGGGCAGCGTCCCCGCGTACTCCGGCGTGCAGAACAGCACGGCGTCGGCTTCGGCGATCGCGGTTCGCAGCGCGGCGACCGCGGCCGGTAAGGGCTCGACGTCCAGGTCGGGGTTGAAGTGCGGCAGCGTCTGGATGCCCGGATGCACGACGGCGGCGACGCCGGTCGGCGGGACCACCTCGGCCGTCCGCACGAGCGCGGAGTTCGTCGAGTCGGCGCGAGTACTCCCGGAGATCAACAGGATCGTGTGCACACCAGGACCAGCAACGGCCGGACGGCAATCCATTCCGCGGACGGCCCGGTGAGCAGCGACTACTGGTGGACGATGTCGTTCCAGCCCTCGACCTCGGACGGCTTGCGCGGCGCCGGGCCGATGTACCGGGCGGACGGGCGGACCAGGCGACCGGTGCGCTTCTGCTCCATGATGTGGGCCGACCAGCCGGCGGTACGGGCCGAGCTGAACATCGCCGGCATCATGTGCGGCGGCACCTCGGCGAAGTCGAGGATGACCGCGGCCCAGAACTCGACGTTGGTCTCGATCGGACGGTCCGGACGCCGCTCGCGCAGCTCGGCCAGCGCGGCCTGCTCGAGGGCGTCGGCCGCGTCGTAACGAGCCGCGTTGAGCTCCTTGCAGGTCCGGCGCAGCACGCGGGCCCGCGGGTCCTCGGCGCGGTACACGCGGTGGCCGAAGCCCATCAGCTTCTCGTGGCGGTCCAGGATGTCGGTGACGACCTTGCGGGCGTTGCCGGTCTTCTCGACCTCCTCGATCATCGGCAGCACGCGGGCCGGGGCGCCGCCGTGCAGCGGTCCGCTCATCGCGCCGATCGCGCCGGACATCGACGCGGCGACGTCGGCGCCGGTCGAGGCGATCACGCGGGCGGTGAAGGTGGAGGCGTTCATGCCGTGCTCGGCGGCGGAGACGAAGTAGGCGTCGACCGCCTTGACGTGCGACGGGTCGGGCTCGCCGCGCCAGCGCACCATCATCCGCTCGACGATCGTGTCGCACTGGTCGATGCGCGCCTGCGGCACGGCCGGATTGGCCAGGCCGCGGGCGGACTGCGCGACGTAGGACAGGGCCATGACGGCGGCGCGGGCCAGCTGCTCGCGCGCCTCCTCGTCGCTGATGTCCAGCAGCGGGCGATAACCCCAGACCGGCGAGAGCATGGCCAGCGCGGCCTGCACGTCCACCCGCACGTCACCGGTGTGCACCGGGATCGGGAACGGCTCGGCCGGCGGGAGGCCGGGCCCGAACTTGCCGTCGACGAGCAGGGCCCAGACGTTGCCGAACGTCACGACTCCCGCGAGGTCTTCGATGTCCACGCCGCGGTAGCGCAGCGCGCCGCCGTCCTTGTCGGGTTCGGCGATCTCGGTCTCGAATGCGATGACACCTTCAAGGCCCGGGCTGTAGTCGGCTGACATGCGAGTGCTCCGATCGGGTTGTTCGGCTCATGTTCGTCGCGGGTGGGTCGCACCAGCGCCACCATTCTGCCCATACCCGGGTAGGCGGGAGCTACTAGGTGTCAGAATGGCCACGATGAACGACCCGGCCGGTATGCGCCAGGACTACCAGCGCAGTCAGCTCGACGAGAGCCAAGTTCCGGCTACCTGGTTGCCGCTGCTGCAGCAGTGGTTCACCGACGCCGCGGCCGAGCTGGGTGCCGTCGAGGTGAACGCCATGCAGGTCGCGACCGTCGACGACGTGGGACATCCCACTGTCCGGACGGTCCTGCTCAAGGCGTTCGACGAGCGCGGCGTCGTGTTCTTCACCAACTACGACTCGGCGAAGGGCCACGACCTGGACGCGCGCCCCTACGGTGCCGCGGTACTGGCCTGGGTCGGGCTGCAGCGCCAGGTGCGCGTGAGCGGGCCGGTGGCCCGGGTCGAGCGGGCCGAGACGCAGGCGTACTTCGCGACGCGCCCGCGGGGCTCGCAGCTCGGCGCGTGGGCGTCGCCCCAATCGGCTCTCGTCGGGTCCCGCGCCGAGCTGGACCGGCTCGAGCAGGCCGTCAGCGAGCGCTTCGAGGGCGTCGAGGTTCCGGCTCCCGAGCACTGGGGCGGCTACCGGATCGCCCCGGAGTCCGTGGAGTTCTGGCAGGGACGGCCGGACCGCCTGCACGATCGGCTGCGCTACCGCCGCGACGGCTCCGGGTGGGTCATCGAACGTCTGGCCCCGTGACCGAACCCCTCGACGCCGCTGACCCGGCCGAGGCCCCGGAACAGGCCCGCAAGTTGCGCGGGCTGTTCAGCCGGAACTCCGTCGACACCCGGCCGCTCGCCATCGCGCCGTACCGCCGGCTGCTGGTCGGACAGGGCACCTCGTTCATCGGCTCGATGCTGACCCAGGTCGCCGTCCCGGTGCAGGTCTACGCGCTCACGCGATCCTCGCTGTACGTCGGCTTCGTCGGCCTGGCCGGCCTGCTGCCGATCGTGATCTTCGGCCTGTACGGCGGGGCGATCGCCGACGTGGTCGACCGGCGGCGGCTGTACCTGTGGTCCTCGCTCGGCGGCTGGGCCGTCACCGTGGCCCTGCTGATCCAGACGCTGCTCGACCTGGCCGACGTGGGGGTGATCCTGAGCCTGGTCGTCGTGCAGTCCGGCATGTTCGCGGTCGCCTCGTCGGCTCGCGGCGCGATCATCCCGCGCATCGTGCCCGTGGAACTCGTGCCCGCGGCCAACACGATGAACTTCACCGTCAGCAACGTGGGCCAGGTCGTCGGGCCGCTGATCGCCGGCGTGCTGGTCGGGCTGCACCACGGCTTCGCCTACGCGTACGGCATCGACGCGGTCCTGTTCACGGCCGCGCTCTACTCCGCCTTCCGGCTGCCGGACATTCCGCCGCTCGGGACGGATTCGACCGAGCGGGCGAACCTGCGCGTCGTGCTGGACGGCCTGCGCTTCATCGCGGCCCGACCGGTGCTGGTCATGTCGTTCGTCGTGGACATCGCGGCGATGGTGCTGGCGATGCCGCGCTCGCTGTTCCCGGCCGTCGCCGACTCGCGCTTCGGTGGCAACGTCGGCCCGCTCTACGCCGCGATTGCGATCGGGTCCGTGGTTGCCGGGCTGTCGAGCGGGTGGATCGGGCGCGTGTGGCGGCAGGGACGCATGCTGGTGTTCGCCGTGCTCGGCTGGGGCGCCGCCGTCGCCCTCGCGGGGACCGCCCACCAACT